>CAYSGA010000296.1:0-3205 GCA_964430165.1 uncultured Eubacteriales bacterium | reverse complement strand
TGTCGGCGGGCACAACCGGGCCTGGGCGAACCGGAGCATCGCTCCGTACACCTTTTCGTTCCGGGTGATGACCGCCCCGATCCGGGCCCCGCAACAGCTGAACCGCTTCGAGATCGAATCGACGACGATGACCCGGTCCCGGCCCTCCTCGAATTCCATCAGGCTCTTGTGCTTGAGCCCGTCGTAGACGAATTCCTTGTAGACCTCGTCGCCGATGATGAACAGGTCGTGTTTCATCGCGATCCGGACAACCCGGCCGAGTTCCTCGGCCGAATAGACCGTTCCGGTCGGGTTGTTGGGCGAACACAGGACGATCGCCCGGGTCCGCGATGTGATTTTGGTCTCGAACTCCCCGGCCGGAGGGAGACGGAATCCGTCCTCAACCTTCAGCGTCAGGGGAACCACTTTGAGATCGGCCAGGGAGGCGTAGCCGTTGTAATTCGTGTAGAACGGCTCCGGGATGATGATTTCGTCGCCGGGGTCGGCGACCGAGGCAAAGGCCAAGAGAATGGCCTCAGACCCGCCGAGGGTGATGATGACGTTATCGGCGACGAGCGAAATCCCGTAATCCTTGAAGTACCGGGCGATGGCCTCGCGGAGATCCAGGAATCCCTGGGCCGGGCCGTAGCCTAAAATCGGGTCGTTAAAGCTCCGGACGGCGTCCAGAATCGGCTTGGGTGTCGGGATGTCCGGATCGCCGATGTTGAGGAAATAGACCTTGACGCCCGAGGCGACGGCCGCGTCGGCATAGGGCTTGAATTTACGGATCGGAGAGGCCTGAACCGTCCGGCCCCGTCTGGAGATATCCATGGAAAACTCCTTGGGATTACGTCGGGGGCAGGGCTAACGACCTGTCCCCGCCTTACTTATGATTATGAAGCAAACCACCCCATTAAGTAAAGTGGGGACAGGTCTTTAGCCCTGTCCCCGTTTTTGGACCCGGCAACTGCTGCGCAGCCTGGAGTAGGCGATTTCGGCCGGCCGAAGCCGAAACGAGGGCGGATTACCCCCTCCGGGCGGCTTTCCAATCCTTCTCAGCCGCCGCGACGGTTTGCCCGAAAACACCTTCGAAGGTTTTAGCCGCGTTCATCTCGTTGGTCAGGAGCCACCGGAGGACTTTCTCCCGACCCTGCGTCTTCAAAAGAAATTCAATGAACGACGCCGCTTGAAGCGAATAGGCCTTGCGGTTCCGGGCCGCATAGCGAATGTCGCCGGCCAGCAATTCGGCGAGCGGGAGCGTTCGTCCCTTTGCTTCCAGTCCGGCGACAAGATCGCCGGCGGGGGGAAGCAACCCCCAGTTCCGGTGGAACCCGTGATAATAAAAACCCCAATCGCCCAGGCCTTCCTGCAGGAACGTCGGGATCTTGCGGTACCCGGCGAAGAAGGCTTTGCGCAGATCGGCCTCGCCCTGAAGCGGGCTTGTGACCAACGCCGCCGTATCGAAGGTCGACAACAGGACGACGGCATGGGCGGCTTCGTGTTCGAGGACGGACAGGGACAAGGCGTTGAGGTAGAGAATATCGATCTCGAAAGTCAACCGGCCGGCCTTGTCCGTAATCGTCGCTCCCAGGGTCGCGCTTCCCTGGCTTTCCTTTCTGATTTTGGACGCGCCTTCTTCCCTGCGCGAGCTGAAAAGCCGGACGGGGATCATCCCCTGCGCGTCGGGAGCGGGCGGCTTGAGAATCCCGCGGGCGGCCTCGAACATCGGAGTCATGTTCAGCGACTCGACGACCGCCGCCGTCGAGTCGGCCAGCTCCCGGGCGATGAAGTCCCGGTCCCTGTCCGCCCTGCTTCCGGGATGGACGAAGACAAGGAACGGCCCAGCCGGGAAAGAATCCCATGTCTTCACGTCCCCGGCCGCCGGCCTCAATTCGAAGTGAGCGAACATGTCGGCGCCCAGATCGAGGAGATCCTTGCCCGACAGGGCTTCGAGCTTCCGTAAAAAATCGGCCGGCGTCGGAGCGCCGTAGAGAACCGTGATTTTTTCCTCGTTCAGGATCGTTTCGGCGTAATCGAGGAGAAGGGGCGTCAGAACGGGAAAAAGCGGAGGGGGATCGCCGCCCGCCGTCAGCCGGGCCACCAGCGCGTCCCGTGTCGCCCCGACCGTTTGTCCCGCCGCGACGGCCGGGACCGATACCGTCAGAAGAAAACCCAAAAAGATAAGCAATCCTTTCTTCATGTCAAAAACTTTATCCTCCGCCCTTGGGCTTGTCAATGAGCCGTTTCAGCCGAAATCGATCGCGGTCAATGATCCGGAAGATTGACCCCGCCCACTCGTTTTGATATTTTGTCTCCAGCATGAGGCACGAACCCGCGGCCCGAATCGTCCTCAAAAGAACCTGGGGCGATTTTCATCTGGTACGGATCGAGTCCCCGGACCTGGCCGCCGGCGCTTCCCCCGGACAGTTCCTCATGGTCCGGGCGTCCGACGGATTTGACCCTCTTCTCCGCCGGCCCATCAGTCTCCATGACGCCGGAGCCGCGTGGCTCGAAATCTTTTTCCGGGTCGCCGGACGCGGAACCGCGCTCCTGGCCGCGAAAAAAGAAGACGAGACCGTCGATTGCCTCGGCCCGCTGGGAAAAGGATTCCGCCTGGACGGCTTCGGACCGGACAAAACCGCCTGGCTCGTCGGCGGCGGCCGGGGGATCGCCCCGCTTTTTTTTCTCGCCCGGTCGCTTCTTTCCAAAGGGGCCCGGGTCCGGGTCTTCTACGGCGGAAAAACGGCCGCGGAAATCCCCCTGCGCGACAAATTCGAATCGGCCGGAATTCCGTTGGATTGTTCGACCGACGACGGGTCGTTCGGGTTCGGCGGATTTGTGACCGCGCTCCTGGAACGCGAACTCCAGGCCGGCCGCCCCGACGGCCTTTTCGCCTGCGGACCCGACCCGATGATGGAACGGGCCGGGCGGCTGGCCCTCGGGCTCGGCCTCCCCGCCCAGTTATCGCTGGAAGCGATCATGGGCTGCGGGTTCGGGGCCTGCTGGGGCTGCGTCCACCGCATCAAAAAAGACGACGAGGGAACATGGCGCAAAATCTGTGAGGACGGCCCGGTGTTCGGAGCCGATGAGATCCTCTGGGAGGAGGGGTGACCATGGCCGATCTCCGCGCCGACCTCGGATTTCTCAAACTTCGGAACCCCGTTCTCACCGCCAGCGGGACGTTCGGTTACGGAACGGAATTTCTGCCTTTTCTGGATCTCTCCTC
>CAYSGA010000295.1:0-3223 GCA_964430165.1 uncultured Eubacteriales bacterium | reverse complement strand
AAGATATCCCGATCCTGGTATTCCAGTTTATCGAACGCTTCAATCGAATCCAGGGCAAATCGGTCAAGGGCGTGGACGGCGAAGCCCTCTCCCTCATGATGGCCCGGGACTGGCCGGGCAATATTCGCGAGCTCGAAAACGTCATCGAGCGGGCCTTCATCCTGTGCGGGGAGGGCCCGATCGGCGTCGCCCATCTCCCCGAAGACTTGCTGCCGGACGTCCGGCGGGACGCCGTTGTGTCCGACATCCGGGTGGCCCGCGACACGCTTGACGCCCAGGCCGTCCGGGCCGCGATTCTGAAGGCCGGGGGCAACCGGACAGCGGCGGCGCGGGAACTCGGAATCCACAAGACCACGCTTTTCCGCTGGATCAAGCGCCTGGGGCTTTCCCTTCCGGGACCCGACGGGCGGTCCGGCCGCGCTTGATTTTCTCTCCACTTAGGCGTAAAGTTTCGAAGCTATGGCGATACCAAAGCACGTTCGGCGTCCCGTGCGGATCGGTTGTCTGCTGGTTTTCGCCGTGCTGTCGATGGGCATCAATTTTCTTCACACGGAAAAATCGGCCGCGGGCCAGGCGAACTGCCCGGCCTGCCATTTCCTGGCTTACTCGCTTTCCGCCGGCCCGGCCCTTGTTTTTGTTCTTCCCCTTCTGATCGTCCTCGGAGCCGTTTTCGTCAACGCGCCGGTCCGGTCCGATAAAATCGACGTCCGGCTCTTCTTTTCCCGTTCTCCTCCCGCCGCCTGACTCTTCCCGTTAGCGCCTTTTTCCCCGGTTTTTCTTCACCCCCGGTTTGAACATGAGGAGGACGAACGGTGAAACAACGTGAATTCATAACAGGAATCGTCGTGGCCGCCGGACTGATGTCCGTTCCCGGCATTCCTTTCCAGGACGGCGTCCCCGCCGGACTGACCATCACCCAGTGCATCGAAATCTCTCTTTCCCGGAACCCGCTCTGGTTGTCCTCGGAACAGGAGATTCAGGCGTCCCTGGCGAGAATTGAACAGGCGAAGGCCATTCCCCAACCGTCTTTGGAATACGATGCGGACCTGCAGCCGTCCTTGATGGATTTCGGCGGTTCGGGCGAGTCCTACCTGGGGCTGTCCCAGACCGTGGAGTTTCCCGGACGGCGGGCCCTGAGAACGAAAATCGCCCGGCTGGAATCGGAAGAAGTGTCGTCCGAACGGAACGTCCTGCGGGCGGAGATCATCTACCAGATCAAGGAGGCGTTTTACGGTATTCTGCTCGCCGAGGAGAAAAGGAAATACGCCGTTCAGGACCTGGACCTGGCCCGCGATTTTCTTCAGAAAGCCGAGGTCAAGTACGAGGCCGGCGACGTGGCCCGGGTCGAAATCGTCCGGGCCGGAGTGGAGGAGTCCAAGGCCGCCACGGCCCTGACCCTCGCGCAAAATAAAATCCTTTTAGAAAAGGCCCGGCTCAATTACCTTCTCGGCCGGCCGAAATCCGAGCCCTTGAGCATCCGGGGAAACCTTGTTCGCGGACGTGTCCCTTTCGACCTCGACCTGCTCGTCCGGAGGGCCCAGGTCGCCCGCCCCGAAATGGCCGGGATGAACGCCCGGCTCGACAAGGGAGCGGCGATGAAGAAGGAAGCCGGGCTGTCGTATCTGCCCGACTTTGACCTCGGGCTTTCCCGGCACAGGATTCAGGGGGAAAAGACGACTTGGGATTTCACCCTCTCCATCCCCCTGCCGCTGTTTTTTTGGCAACCCCTCCGGGGCGAGATTGCCGGAAAGCGGGCCAACCTCCTCTCCCTGGAACACAAGGCGGAACAACTCAAGAACTCCATCCGGCTCGAGGTCGAGCAGTCCGGGTTGCAAGCCCGGGCGGCCGAAGACCAGATCGCCCTCTTCCAGGATAAAATCGTGGCCCAGGCTCAGGAAGTCTACGATCTTTTTCTCTACAGCTTTCAGGAAGGAGAAATCACGGGGATCGAGCTCATCGAGGCGCGGCGGACCTTGATAGAGTCCCTTAAAGCCTACGCCGATGCCCTGTATGTCTACAATATGGCCTTGGCCTCTCTGGAAAAATCAGTCGGTGAACCTCTCGAAGGAGATGAAATTGAATAAGAAGCATTTCTCCATCATTTGTATCCTGGCGCTTGGGCTGGCTCTGGCGGCAGGAGCGGCCTGTTCCCGCCGTCACGACGGGAACACGGATAAAAACAAACCGGCCGAGGTCTCGGAAGGGGCCCGGCGGGGGGCGGGACCGAATCAGGCGGCCGATGCCCCGGAGCGGCATGGCGCCCATGGAGAGCGGAGGGGGGGACGTCTCCAGGCGGTTGCGGAGTCCCTCCGTCTGACCGAAGACGAACAGAAGGCCGTGGAGATCGAAACCGAACCCGCATCGTACCGGCCCATGACGACCGGTTTGCAGGCCACGGGAAAAATTCAGGCTCATCAATTTCGGAAGGCGATTGTCAGCTATCCCTTTCCGGCCCGGATCGCCCAAATCCACGTCCGGCCCGGGGACTGGGTAAACCCGGGACATCCGCTGGTGACGCTGCAGAGCGAAGCCGTGGGGGAGGCGAAGGCCGAGTACTTCAAGGCCCTGGCCGATTATGAACTCGCTGCAAACAATCACGAGCGGGAAAAAAGACTTTTTGATCGAGGTGCCGGCGCCGGAAAAAACCTCCAGATCGCCGCGGCGGAATTGAAAGTGGCCGAGGCCGTCCGAAACGCTGCCGAGAAGAAGCTCCACATTCTGGGCTTCACCGAGGAGCAGGTCAGGGCCGCCGAAACAGTCCACGAAATCAATCCGGTGATCACGTTATATGCGCCGATCGCGGGGAACATCGTCGAAAACAGCGTCGTGAGGGGCGGGATGGTCGACCAGACGACCGAGATCCTGACGATCCTTGACCCCTGCCTTCTTTGTGTGGACGCCGACATATATGAGCGCGACATCGCCAAGGTGAAATTGGGCCAACGGGTCGACGTCTCGGTGCCGGCCTACCCGGGCTTGGTATTCAAGGGGACTCTCAAGTACGTCGGGGACGTCCTGAAGGAGGACACCCGGACCGTCACGGTCAGGACCGAAGTCGAAAACGAAGGCCGGCGCCTCAAGCCCGGCATGTTCGCGACAATCGACATTGTCCTGGAGGAACGCAGCCGGGCCCTGACCGTTCCAACGTCGGCTGTCCTCGATGACGGAAAAGAGCAGATCGTGTTCGTCCGCCGGGACGGTGAGTTCTTCCGCCGGGTCATCG
>CAYSGA010000294.1:0-3262 GCA_964430165.1 uncultured Eubacteriales bacterium | reverse complement strand
GTCCGCATCCGACGTGACGATTCTCCATTTCGCCCTGCCGTCGCCTCTGTCCGGGGCTCTGGCCGGGCTACCCTCGAAAAAAGCGATCATCTACCACAACATCACTCCGGCCGAATTTTTCGAAGACGCCAATCCGGAATTCGCCCGGATCGCCCGACTCGGGAGGGAAGAGCTCGCGTTTCTGGCCCCGGCGACGGAGTTGAGCCTGGCCGATTCCGAATACAACCGTCTGGAACTCGAGGCCCTGGGTTTCCGCAACACGCGCGTTTTTCCGTTGTTCGTCGATTTCCAAAAATACGCTTCGCCGGAAAACGGCTTGCTTCGCGACTTGTACCGGGACGACCGGACGAACATCCTTTTCGTCGGCCGGATCGCGCCCAACAAGAAAATCGAAAACCTCGTCAAGACGGCGTTCTATTACAAGAAATATATTTCCCCGCTGGTCCGGTTGATCGTCGTCGGAAAAACCGACACGTTTCCAGGCTATTTCGCGGCCGTCTCGCGGATGGCCGACGAGTTCTACCTCAAGACCGAGGAAGTCCGGTTCTTTGGCCACATCCCGGACGACGAGATGTTCGCCCTCTACCGGGCGGCCGACGTCTTCCTCTCCCTGAGCGAACACGAGGGCTTCTGCCTCCCGCTCGTGGAGAGCATGATGTTCGACCTGCCGATCCTCGCCCTCGGGGCTGCCGCCGTTCCTTATACCCTCGGCGAGGCGGGACTGCTGCTCCGTGAATTCCGGCCCGACCGGACGGCCGAAACGGTCGATCTCATCGCTAAAAACCCGGCCGTCCGCGCGAAGCTCATCGAGAGCGGCCGCCGGGAACTCCGCCGGCTGAAAAAATTCCCCCGGGAGGATTTTCTCCGCGAACGGATCGCGGAGCTTGGGGCGCGGAAATGAAAATCGCCTTCGTCATCCAGCGCTACGGCCGGGAGGTGATGGGCGGTTCCGAACTCCACTGCCGGATGGTGGCCGAGCGGCTGGTCAGGCTCGGCCACGACTGCACGGTTTACACCTCCGCGGCCAAGGATTACATCACCTGGAAAAACGAGTACCCGGAAGGGGAGTCCATTCTCAACGGTGTCGTCATCAAGCGGTATCGCGTCGACCGGCCGCGGGACATCGAATCGTTCAATGCCTATTCGGACTGGATCTTTTTCAATCCCCACACCCCCGAGGACGAACTCAAGTGGATGGAGCGGCAGGGCCCGTTCAGCCTCGACCTCATCCTCGCCCTGGAGCGGGAGGAGCATCTCCACGACCGGTTCATTTTCTTCACGTATCTCTACTACAATACCTACTGGGGCCTGAAGACGCTCAAGGGAAAATCGCTCCTGGTCCCGACGGCCCACGACGAACCGGCTCTGCGGCTGGGCCTGATGAACGAGGTCTTCGCCCGCCCGGCGGGTTTTATCTTCAACACTGCGGCCGAGCGGGCGATGCTGGCCTCCCGCTTTTCCTTCGAGGGCAAGGTTCAGGACATCGTCGGCGTCGGCGTGGACATCCCCGACCCGGCCGGCTACCGGGAATTTCTCCCCAAGTTCAAAGTCCTGGAGCCGTATGTCCTTTACGCCGGCCGGATCGAACCAGGCAAGGGATGCGCGGAAATGTTCGATTATTTCCGGCAGGTCGAAAAGCGGTTCCCCGGCCTGAAGCTGGTCCTGGTCGGAAAGCAATTGATGAAGCTCCCCGAAAGCCCCCGCATTCGCTACCTGGGGTTTGTTTCCCCCGAGGAAAAGAACGCGGCGATGGCCGGAGCGCTGGCCACCATCCATCCCTCGCATTTCGAGAGCTTGTGCATGGCCGTGCTCGAGTCCATGGCCGTCCGCACCCCCGTCCTCGTCCAGGAGGGTTCCGACCCGCTCAAACAGCATTGCCTGGACAGCAACGGGGGATTCTATTTTTCCAACGGCTCGGAATTTTTCGCCGCCCTTTCCCTTCTGGCCGGGGATGTCCGGCTCCGGGCCGTTCTCGGAAAAAACGGCCTACGATATGTGAAAAAACAGTATACCTGGGCATGCGTTTTGGAAAAATATGATATACTTCTCAAAGCGTTGTAGCCTGTAAGGCGCTGTAAGATATGGCTTTCATCAACTATACGACGAACCAGTTGACAATCAAGATCGTCTATTACGGAACGGGTTTATCCGGGAAAACGACCAATCTCCGCTCCATCCAGGAAAAAATCGACCCGGCTTCGCGGAGCGAGCTGATCTGCCTGGAGACCGAGACCGAGCGGACGTATTTTTTCGACCTCCTTCCGATCCGGGCGGGGTACATCGGCCATTTCAAGGCAATGTTCCAGTTGATGACCGTGCCCGGCCAGGTCTACTACGAAGCCTCGCGAAAAAACGTCCTGGTGGGGACGGACGGCCTGGTGTTCGTGGCCGACTCTCAGATCCCGCTGCTCGACGCCAATCTGGAGAGCTTGGAAAGCCTCCGCCGGAATTTCAAGGAACAGAAAACAGACCTGGCGGCGTTTCCGCTGGTCTTCCAGTACAACAAACGGGATTTGACCGACCTGGTTCCGGTCGAAACGCTCAACAGTCTCCTCAACCCCCAGGGCGCGCCATACGTCGAAGCGGCCGCGATTTCCGGCCTCGGCGTTTTCGAAACGCTCAAGGAAATCGCCCGGCTGACCGTTCCCCGGGTCCGGGAAAAAATCTTCAGTTCCGAGGGCGGGGAATCCTTCCGGGCCGGCCGAAAAGAAGAACTCGAACTGATATAAACCCGCCGCCGGCGCCGTCTTTCCAAGTGGCGCCATGCTCATCACAACGTCCAGCTCGGCCCTCCAGGGCATCGAGGCCTATGTCGTCGAGGTCGAAGTCGACATTGGCAACGGCCTGCCCGATTTCATCATCGTCGGGCTTCCCGACGCCTCGGTCCGCGAAAGCAAGGAGCGAGTTAAGGGGGCGCTCAAGAATTGCGGCTATGATTTTCAGCCCCGCAAGGTCACGATCAACCTCGCCCCGGCCGACCGCCGGAAGGAAGGTCCGTCCTTCGACCTGGCCATCGCCCTCGGATATCTTGCTTTTTTGAATCTCATCCCGATTCCGCCGCTCCGGGATTATTGCTTTTTGGGGGAGCTGGCCCTGGACGGCCGAATCAAACCCGTCAAGGGCGTCCTTTCGGCGGCCATCCTGGCCAAGGCCCGGAAATTCAAGGGCCTCGTCGTTCCCAAGGACAACGAAAAGGAGGCGGCGCTTCTGGCCGGCTTCGCCGTCTTCGGGGTGCCCGACCTGCCCCAGGTCGTTTCCTTTC
>CAYSGA010000293.1:0-3279 GCA_964430165.1 uncultured Eubacteriales bacterium | reverse complement strand
TCCTGTCGCCGCGGGCGGCCAGCGCCCCGGCCGCGGGGGCGCCCTCGTCCAGGGTGATGAATTTTCCGTTGGTCAGGACAAGGGTGGCCGGTTCGGTTTGAAAAGCGCCGAACGAAATGAGTCCGGCCAACCCGGCCAGGACGACAACTACGCCGGCCGGCCAAGGGCTCTTTTTTTTCGACATGGGGCAATCCCTCCTTGAGAATCCCTTCCTTTTTAAAACAAGTGCCGCCCGGATGCAAGACGGGGGAAAACCTGATATCATGGAACGACCGTCCGGAGGCCCGATAGCCGATGTTTGAATTTCATGTGTCCCGCCGCGCCCGGGACGCCTACCGCTTCGACGAATCCTTGTTCGTCTTCGACGGCCGGGTGATTTTCGCCGATTCCCGGGCCGCCCGCCTCTTCGCCCAAAGAATCAACACCGGCCGTCCGCTGGACAAGGCCGTCCGGGCCGGGGATATCTACGCCCTGGGTCTTGTCGAAGAATACCGGCACGCGATCGTTCAGGCCTACCGGAGGCAGGTCAATTCATATGTCCTTCGGGACGCCCTCCAGGACCTTTCCGGCCGCCGGATCGACCCGGAAACGGTCCGGGGGACGCTTGGCCGCTTCCTTCACGATTTTCCGCCCGTTGCCGTGTATAGCAACCTCGTCTCCATCAAAGAATACCTGGATTCCGCGATGACCCCGCCTCCCCGGGAAGCGGCCCTCGAGGAAATGCTGATGCTCCGGCTGACCAATATCAATCCGGCCGCCGACCCGCTCAGGGAATTGTTCGACGACGCGCCGCTGGCCCGGGAAACGGCCTACCTAAAAATCATCTCGGGATTGCGCAGGTTCTTCGACACCCAGCCGGCGTTCGGGCCCGATCGTCAAAATCTGATCGACCTGCTGATCGCGCCCGTCCTGGCTTCGCCGCGCTCCCTCAAGGGCCAGCTCGAGTTCATCTTCGCCCATTGGGGAGCGATCCTGGGCAAAAGCCTTCCCCGCATCCTCGGCGGGTTGGACCTCCTCCGGGAGGAGGAAAAATCCGGAGGCGGCGGCCCCGGGCCGGCCCGGGCCCCAGTTTTCGGGGCCGATTCGCTGGCGACCTCGCTCGCCCTGTTCGGCCTCCCCCCCGGACCCGCGGGACCCCGTCCGCCCGACCCGGAACCCGAAAACTACAGCCCCGACCTCCATTGGATGCCGCACCTCGTCCTCATCGCCAAAAACACCTATGTCTGGCTCGATCAACTCTCCCAAAAATACGGCCGCCCCGTCGACCGCCTCGATCAGATTCCCGACGAGGAACTCGACGCCCTCCGCGACGCGGGCATCACCGGGTTGTGGCTCATCGGCCTGTGGGAGCGAAGCCGGGCTTCGCAACGCATCAAGCAGATCATGGGCAATCCCGAAGCGGTCGCCTCGGCCTATTCGCTGTTCGATTACGTCGTCGCCGGGGACCTGGGCGGCGATCCGGCGCTTCAAAACCTCAAGGAGCGGGCCGCCCGCCGCGGCCTTCGGCTGGCCTCGGACATGGTCCCGAACCACATGGGCATCGATTCGCGCTGGGTCGTCGAACATCCCGATTGGTTCATCGGCCTGCCGGAACCCCCGTTTCCGGCCTACTCGTTCAACGGCCCCGACCTGTCCTGGGATGAACGCGTCGGGATCCGGATCGAGGATCGGTATTACAACCGGACGGACGCCGCCGTGGTCTTCCAGCGCCTCGACAAATGGACGGGAGACGTCCGCTACATCTATCACGGCAACGACGGGACGAGCTTTCCCTGGAACGACACCGCCCAGCTCGATTTTCTCAATCCCCGGGTTCGGGAAGCCGTCATCCAAACGATCCTCCATGTCGCCCGCAGCTTTCCCATCATCCGCTTTGACGCGGCCATGACCCTGGCCAAACGGCACCTTCAGCGGTTGTGGTACCCGGAACCGGGGATGGGCGGAGCCATCCCCTCCCGGAGCGAACACGGCCTGACCCGCGAGGCTTTCGACGCGGCGATTCCCCTGGAATTCTGGCGCGAGGTGGTCGACCGGGTGGCTGCCGAGGCACCCGACACGCTCCTCCTGGCCGAGGCGTTCTGGCTGATGGAAGGATACTTCGTCCGGACGATGGGCATGCACCGGGTCTACAACAGCGCGTTCATGAACATGCTCCGCGACGAGGACAACGCCAAATACCGGCAGGTGATCAAAAACACCCTGGAATTCGACCCCGAGATCCTGAAACGCTACGTCAACTTCATGAACAATCCCGACGAACGGACGGCGGTCGATCAATTCGGCGACAACGACAAGTATTTCGGAGTCTGCACCCTGCTGGCCACCCTTCCCGGCCTTCCGATGATCGGCCACGGCCAGATCGAGGGATTCACGGAAAAGTACGGGATGGAGTACCGGCGGGCGTATTACGACGAGTCCCCCCGCGATGGGCTGGTCGACCGGCACCGGCGCGAGATCTTTCCCCTCTTTCGCCGGCGGGCCCTGTTCGCCGAGGCCTCCCGGTTCCTGCTCTACGATTTTTTCAAACCGGAAGGCCCGGTCGACGAAAACGTCTTCGCCTACTCCAACAGAACGGACGCGGGCCGGGCCCTGGTCGTCTTTCACAACACCTACGCCGAGACCCGCGGCTGGATCCGGACGTCGGCCGCCTTCGCCCGAAAAACCGGGTCGGGGGATGAAAAAGCCCTCGTTCAAAAGACCCTGGCCGAGGGCTTGAACCTCCCCGACGACCCGGCCGCCTGGGTCGTTTTCAAGGACATGGTCACGGGGCTCGAATACATTCGAAACGCCCGCGCGTTGGCCCGCGAAGGATTTTATCTGGAGCTCGCCGCGTACAAATACGCCGTGTTCACCGATTTTCGCGTCGTCCGGGACGATGACCGGCGGCTCTATTCACGGGTCGCCGCCGAATTGTCCGGGGGAGGGGTCGCCGGCCTCGAGCAGGCCGCGGTCGATTTCTGGTTGCGTCCCGTTCAGGCGGCCTTTCGGGAACTGGTCAACCCCGGTTTCTTCGAATGGCTGATGACGAAACGGACCTTCAAACGCGGGGCTCCGCTCGACCCCGAAGCCGGACGGCAGGCCGGGGACAAAGCGCGGCGTTTGGCCGAGGCGGTCGCCCGATTGCCCGGCGGAAAAAGCGGCGGAAACGCGCCCGGTCCCGGCGGGGCGCCGGAGGCGGATGAGATCGCGGCCGCCGCGCGGCGGGATTTCGAGGCGATTTTCCGCTTGCCGGTCATCGAAAAACGCGGCCGGACGCCCGGCTCGAAGGCGCATCAAAAC
>CAYSGA010000292.1:0-3303 GCA_964430165.1 uncultured Eubacteriales bacterium | reverse complement strand
TCCATGGCCGCATGGCCGGCGACCAGGACGAGGGTATCCCCCTGTTCGACCCGGAAATCGGCCGCCGGACCGGTGAACGAGTCCTCGCCGCGGACGACGGCGATGACGGTTGCCCCCGTTTTTGCCCTCAGGTCGAGTTGGGCCAGGGTCAGTCCTGCCGCCGGGCAATCCTGACCGACGTAAAATGTCTCGGCCGTCCCGGCGGTCAGGAGGTCGGCGATTTTTTCCATGGACGGACGGACCGGGCCCGAGGCCCGGAGCACGCCGTACCGCTCGCCCCGGATGACCTTGACCTCGGCGTCAATGATGTTCTTGGGAATGTGGTATGACTCGAGGACCCGGGAAAAGATCTCGATGGACGTTTCGAATTCCTCGGGAATCACGCTGTCCGCCCCGGACTTGTAGAGTTCGTCGATCGCCGAAACATAGCGTGTCCGGACGATGACCTGGGCTTTCGAGCCCAAGAGCCTGACGATGCGGACTCCCCGGCGCGTGGCTGTCGCGTCGGAAATCGCGAAGACGACGATCTTGGCCCGGTTCACTCCAGCCAGCTGGAGGATGTCCGCCCGGCAGATGTCGCCGAAGAGGGTTTTTTCGCCTTCGTCGGCGGCCTGGCGGATTAATTTCGGATTGAGATCGATGACGAGATGATCGATCCCGGCCGTCCGGAGGACGCGGGCGAGGTTCTGCCCGTTCAAGCCGTATCCGGCAATGACGACGTGACCGCTCATTTTGGAAGCGACGGGACCCTCTGCTTCGGTCCGGCCGTTCGTCCGCTTGGCCGAAGCCCGGACCAGCCGGTCCGCGACCGCGTCGGCCGCCCGAAGCAGAAATGGAGTCGCGATCATGGTCAGAATGGCCGAGGACAGGAACAGCTGAAATCCCTGCCCGGCCAAAAACCCCTGGGCCCGGGCCGCTCCGGCCAAAACGAAGGAAAATTCGCCGACCTGGGCCAGGCTGAGGGCGCCGATAAAGGCGCCCCGTGGCGCGCGATGGAGAATCATGAGGGTGAAAAAGTTCACCGACGCCTTGAGGATGAAAACGCCCGCGGCCATCGCTGCCGCGACCCATACGGTCCCGCTGAGAACGCGGAGGTCGAGGAGCAGGCCGATGGAGACGAAGAAAAGGCTGATGAAGACATCGCGAAAAGGAAGAATGTCGGCCGCCGTCTGGTGGGCGTAGGGGGAATCGGCGACGATCAGGCCGGCCAGAAACGCCCCTAAAGCCATGGATAATCCCAGCGCCGAGGAAATCAGGGCGAATCCAAGGCAGATCAGGAGCGAAGCGAGGACGAAGAGTTCCCGGACGCGCGTCCGCGTGATCCAATCCAGAGCCCGGGGAACCATCATCCGGAAGCCGATGAACGCCGCGGTGATGCCGGCGATGCTCCAACCGAATTTCAGGGCGACCGCCCCGGCCCCGCCGCGGCCGCCCGCAAGCAGGGGAATTAGGGCGATCATGGGGATGGCGGCCAAGTCGTTGAACAGGGAGAGGGCCAGGACCGACCGGCCGTGCGGTGCGTCCGTCTCCCCGCGTTCCGCCAGGACCTTGATCAGGACGGCCATCGAGTTGTTCGAAACAATGAACCCGATGGCGACGGCTTCCGGGAGCCGGAGGCCGAGTCCGGCGAGGACGGCGGCGGCCGCGGCCGTCGTCAAACCGACCTGCAGGAAACCACCGAGGAAAAAGTCCCGGCGGACTTCCATCATTTTACGAAGGGAGAATTCGAGGCCGATCATGAACAGGAGCATGATCACTCCGACGTCGGCCAAGAGAGTGATCGATTCGTCGTTGTCGACCAGGCCGATTCCGGTGGGACCCAGGAGGACGCCCGTCAGCATGAACCCGACGACGGAGAGGACTTTCAGGCGCTGGGTGAGGGCCACGACGACCAGGGCCACCGCCAAGACCAGGACCAGGGTGGAGAGGACGGACGCTTCGGCCATTTCGAAAGAAGAATATCATATCGGCCCGAAGGCCTCCAGATTTTGTCGAGGTCTAATAGAATTCCTTTTCGTCGGGGCCGGAGAACGGACCCTGCTTGACGGCGAGAATCCTGGCGTTCGCCAGGAAGGTCGCCTTGTGCCCGCCGCGGACCAGAAGGATGCTGTCGCCGGCCTTGAGGACGACCGTTTTTAGCTTCGCTCCCGCGTTGTCGAACAGGTCCAGGCGCATTTTTCCTTCGAGGACGACCAGGACTTCCTGGGTTCGGACGACCTTCCCTTGACCGGTTTTGTGACGATGGCGCTCGACGACCCGGCCTTTCGGATGAACGAGGAGGCCGAGCTGCTGGGAGAAATTTTCCGGCGTGAAAAAACGGGGTTTGGATCCGGCGAGTTCTCCACGAACCAGGATTGCGTGGACTTCTCCGCCTTTGACGATTTCGATCAAATTTTTCATGAGGATTCCTCTTTCCCGCACGGGCATTGTACTTATTCGCGCGCCCCGGGGGAAGGGGAGGGGAGAGCTCGTTCTCCGCTTGCTAAAAGCGGTCTGGATGTGATAAAAAGCATTACCTCATAATCTCGATTTCAGGCCCGGAAGGAAAGCCTCATGAAAACAACCCGTTTTAACGCTCATCATCGCAAACTCGGGGCGAAGATGGTCGAATTTTGCGGGTGGGACATGCCCGTCGAATACAAGGGCATCATCGACGAGCACGTCGCCTGCCGGACGGCGGCCGGGCTCTTCGACGTCAGCCACATGGGCGAAATCCACGTCGCCGGAAAAGACGCGCTGGCGTTCGTCCAGCACATCTCGCCCAACGACGCGGCCCGCCTGTCGTCCGGGATGGTCCAGTATTCCGCCCTGATGACGGACAAGGGGACGTACGTCGACGACATGTTGGTCTATTGCGTCCACCCGGAGTTTTACCTGCTCGTCGTCAACGCCGCTAACACCGACAAGGACTTCGCTTATATTTTTGCCCAGAGGCGCCATTTTCAGGTCGCGCTCGACAACGCCTCGGATCGGTACAGCCAGATCGCCCTCCAGGGCCGTCAAGCGATCCCGATCCTCCAGCCGTTGACCGAGGTCCCCCTGGCCGGGATGAAATCCTTCACTTTCGTCTTCGGCAAAGTCGCCGGGAAGGAATGCCTCGTTTCCCGGACGGGCTACACGGGCGAGGACGGATTCGAAATCTACACCCTTGACTCCGACCCCGGGGTCATCTGGGACTCGATCATGGAGAAGGGCCCGCCCCTCGGGATGCAACCGGTCGGGCTCGGCGCCCGCGACACGCTCCGGCTGGAGGCTCGCCTGCCCCTTTACGGCAACGACATCGACGCCACGACCACGCCGATC
>CAYSGA010000291.1:0-3318 GCA_964430165.1 uncultured Eubacteriales bacterium | reverse complement strand
TTTCGTCCCCCCAGGAAAGGCGCCGATTCACCTCCTCCCGGAGGGCGTGAAAATCGATGTCGAGGCCGTCGCACATGCGGGTCAACTCGGCCGCGCAGGCGACCCGGACGTCGCGGTAGGCGTTTTCAAACGTCTTGACCGTTTCCGCGGTCAGGCTGTTCGTTTGATGAAGGCGGCCGGACGAAACGATGGGCGCATATAGGGCGGCGACGGCGGCCGCCGTCTCCGGCCGCAAGCCTCCGATGAGCTTGTCCGATGTCCGGATCCTTTCGAGGAGGTATCCCGGCATGACCCGGTTCGGGCTGTTGGCCAGAAGAACGTCGCGGCCGTCGGCCAGGCCATGGTCCGAGAAGGCGTCCCGCATGACCGTGCTCATCGTCGTCGGGGCCAGAGTCGATTCGAAGATCACCAGGGGTCGGAGGCCGGCCGGCCTGTCCCTGAGAGCGAGGGCGGTCGAGGACACGGCTTCCATCAGCGGGCCGTAATCGGGAGCGAGGCCGCGTTTGTCCGTCTGGACACAAAAGAGGATCGCGTCGGCGTCGCGGAGGGCGCCGAAATCGGACGAAGCTTCGAGGAACTTGGAGGCGACCGCGTTGCGGATGACGAGCTCAAGACCGGGCTCGATTCCCCCGAGAGGCGACCGGCCGGCGTTGACCGCGGCCACTTTCCAACCCGAAGTCGGCGAATCCCGCTGAATCAGGACGACCCGGGCCGGCCGCGTGGAGCCGATCCGCGGATGAGCGGCGGCCAGAGCGGCGGCCATCGGAACACCGACGACTCCGGCGCCGATTACGGCGATTTTTTCGACCTTCATCCGTTTTTCCCGCCGGGATCGTCGATGAAACGGAGATACCAGAGTTCAAGGTTCAGAAGGCCCCAGAGCTTGCGGCCGTAGGCGTCTTCCTGATCGATGAGCCGTTCGACGGCGGCGGGGTCGAAGATCCCGCGCTCGCGGCAGGCTTTGGAAAGGAGGATGTCCCGGACATACCCTTTCAGCCCGTTGTGGACCCACAGATGGAGCGGAACGGGGAAGCCCATTTTATCCTTCCGTTGCAGGACGGACGGGGGAGAATGTCTCCGGCGGCCATCCTGAGGATGTGCTTCAACTCGCCCCCCTGAAATTTCATCCGCGGGGGGATCGCCGCGACGAGCTCGGCAATCCGGCGGTCGAGGAGAGGCGACCGGGATTCGAGCCCGCAGGCCATGGTCATCCGGTCTTCTACATGGAGCAGGGCCGGAAGGCCGGCTTTGATATCGTAATGGACCATCTTGTTGTAATAGGAAAGCGTCTGGGGGTGGTCGAAAACCCCGCAAAACCGCTCGAAGATCCGCCCGTCCTCAAATCCGGCGCGAAAATCGGCCGTGTACATGCTCCGGTCGCCGCCGTTCCGATCGATCAGCCGAAAATACCGAGAGGCCATCGGTTCGAACAGGCCGTCCTGCCAAAATCGGCTGAGCATCGGCGTATATTGGCGAAGCACCGGGAGATTCGGAAGGATGGATTTCAGGGAAACGATGTGTTCGCCCTCGTCGTTGGTCTCGGTGATGGCGCCCTTGAGGGCTTGTTCCAAATAGGCGACGACATACCGGGTGTAACCACCGAAAATCTCGTCGCCGCCCTGACCGCCCAGGATCACCTTGACGTGCCGGGCGGCCTCCCGGGCGACGACATATTGAGGGAACAAGCCCGGTCCGCCGGCGGGTTCGTCCATGTGGTAAACAAGGTCGGCCAGCGTGTTGATGAAGTCGGCTGCCTGGGGGTAGATTTCCCGGGATTCCGCCCCAGCCATCCGGGCGACTTCGCGGGCGTAGGGGGTTTCGTCGAAGGCGGGGCTCTCGCGGAACGCCCCGGTGAAACAAATCAAGGGGCGGGAGGAATGCCGAGCGGCCAGCAGGGTCACGAGACTTGAGTCCACGCCTCCGCTCAAGGTCGTTCCAATCGGAACATCGCATCGAAGTTGAAGACGGACGGCGTCATCGAGAAGATAATGCAACTTCTCGATGAAGTATTCCTTGGTGTGGCGGGTGTCGACCGTGAAATCGAGGTCCCAATACCGTTCGACCTGGACGGTCCCGGCTTCCGTGTCGATCAAGAAATAATTACCCGGAAGGATCTTCCAAACGTCCCGAAAGAAAGTCTCCCGGTCGAGGACGTATTGAAAGACGGCGTACTCGCGGACGGCGTTCTCGTTGACGGCGACGGATACGCCGGGATGGGCCAGTAGCGCCTTGATTTCAGAGGCAAAGATCCAACTGTCGCCCTGGTTGTAGAAATAGAGGGGTTTGAGCCCGAAATGGTCCCGGGCGGCCATGAGCCGCCGGAGGCGGCGGTCGTAAAGGACGAAGGCGAACATTCCGTTGAAGTGCTTGACGCAATCCGGGCCGAACTCGAGATAGGCGTGGAGAAGAACTTCGGTGTCGGAAGCGGTCGCGAACGACCGGCCCATCCGCCGGAGTTCCTCGCGGAGTTCCTGGTAGTTGTAAATTTCCCCGTTGAACACGACCGAGACGCCCTCGACGGTCATGGGTTGCCGGCCGGTTTTGAGGTCGAGAACGGCCAGACGCTTGTGGAAGAGGCCGAGCGGGCCCTCGACGAGCCCGCCTTCCTCGTCCGGGCCGCGGTAGGCGATCCGGTCGGCCATCCGGCGGAGAATCGAAGGGTCCGCGGCCTGTTTGTTTTTGTTGAAAAACGCGACTAATCCGCACATAGACTACACATCTCCCATCGACGAGCAGAGCGACATAGACTCCAGGCTCGTCCTTCCGAGAAACAGCATATCGAAGACATTTGTGGCCTGTAATACCCCGAGTCGGTGAATCCCAGGGTGATTATAAGGGGCCCGGCCTCACCTTTCAAGGGGAGAAGGGCTGTTCGTTCAGGAGGCGGTGAGTTATAATGGCGATATGAAAGCCCGGGCAATCGTTTTGGGAATCGGAGTGATCCTGGCGGTCCAAGGGGCTGCTCAAGCGCAGGCGGCGAAAAATTTTCTGATGCTTTTCGGCGGGGCCCATCATCATCTTCAATCCGGTGAAACGGGGGACTACGTCCTCGGGGAAAACGACTTTCCCGTCATTCCAGCCCATACCGGATATCTTATCGGGTTTTCTTATCTCCGGACGTTCGGCAGGATGTTCGGCGCGGAAATCGACGGCCGTTACATCGGTTCGTCCCGCGTCGCTCTGACGGACCCCTCGGACCGCGACACTCTCGAGATTTCGGCCGGTCCCCACGCTTCGGTCACGTTGAACGCTTTGTTCATGCCGTTTCCCGGAGCCATCCGGCCTTATCTCCTTGCCGGCGGCGGGCTGGACGTTTTT
>CAYSGA010000290.1:0-3322 GCA_964430165.1 uncultured Eubacteriales bacterium | reverse complement strand
AAATCTTACCGAGGGGCATATGTCTTGCCGTTTAAAATCTTTCCCTGGATTGAGCTGTGCCTTCGCTTTCCCTTTTATGGTATGCTATCGCTTCTCATTTTATTCGGAATGTAGATGGAGCATGACCTCCCATAGTCTACCCCGCCATCCCAAACTTAAGGCCGGCGTTCCATTCCCCGACAAGATGCGGGTCGCCGTCTACGCCGGCATGTTCGTCCAGGACTTTGATGGGGCCACAAAAACCCTTTTCGAACTAATCCGGTCTCTTCGCGAGCGGAGGGCCGAGGTCGCGGTGTGGTCTTTTTCCAGCCGGCCGACCAGGCTCCCCGGGGTTCCCGTGCACAAAGTTCCGGCCATCGCCCTGCCCTTTTATCCGGATTACAAATTCGCCTTGCCCGGACCGTCCCTGTTCGGGCAGATCAGGCGATTCAACCCCGACCTGATCCACGTGACTGTGCCCGACGCCGTCGGGCTCGCCCTGGCCGTCTACGCCAAGGTCAAGCGCATCCCCCTCCTCATGTCCTATCACACCGATTTCGTCTCGTATCTCGAAGAGCGAAATATCTGGTACCTGGTTTTGATATGGTGGCCGATCCTCCGCTGGTACTATAACCGTGCCGACAGCCTCCTGGTACCCAGCCGGGACAGCGGTGCCAAGCTGACCCGGCACGGCATCCAAACGGCTTCCCTCTGGAGGCGCGGACTTCCGGAGGGCCGCTTCAGCCCTTCCTATCGCAGCGATTCCATGCGTCGCCGCTGGGGCGCCGAGGGAAGAAAAGTCATCCTCTTCAGCGGCCGGTTCGCCTGGTTTAAAGGCCTTCAGGCGTATGTCCAGGTCTATGACCTGTTTCAAAAGGACAAGGACCTTTCTCCGTTGTTCGTCCTGCTGGGCTGTGGCCCTCGCGAAGAAGAGCTGAAAAAGCGCATGCCCGAAGCCATTTTCCCGGGCTATCTTACCGGCGAGGAACTTTCGATCGCCTATGCCAGTGCCGATCTCCTGCTTTTTCCCTCGACCACCGAGACCTTCGGCAATGTGATCCAGGAGGCCATCGCCTCGGGCCTCCCGGCAGTTGTCTCGAACGAGGGAGGGTGTCAGGAGATCATAAAAGAAACGGGCGGCGGCCTGGTGGCCCGGGCCAGAAGAGGTTTTTCGTTTTATCAGGAGTGCCGCCGGTTGTTGACCGACGAGGCGCTCTATCAGCGGGTCAAGGACACGGGGCTCAGGAACATCGAGGGCAGGAATTGGGAGGCGGTCAACCGGGTCGTCCTCGAAGAATATGCGCGCCTCGTGTCTAACCGTCCCCGTCGGAAGGCCGCCCCCGGCGGCTCGACCGCTATCTCCGTTTAATCATCGTCTGCATGATGATAATCCCGAGAGTGATGACAAACAGCCCCAAGGCGGTGAAACGGGTAAGCCTGAAACCGGGAAGTGAGACGGCCTGAAAAATGATGGGGTAGATGATATAGGCGAAATTTTGCGATGGGACGAGTACCGAGGCGCGGATCCCCCGGCTGAACGCCCATTGGGAAGCGGCGAAGGACAGCGTCGTGAAGAGGAAGCTCGACAGGAAGATGAACCATCCCAGGGGCAGCCTGGGCAGATAGCGCTCCCCTCCTCCCAGGTTCTGGCCGATCCCTTTAAGTACGGGGTCCAGGCTGGCGGCGAACCCGATGAGCAATCCGTAAACCACGCCAAGGACAACCAGGCCGCGTTTCCCGCGGGCATAGAGAATGAGGAAGAACCCGACAAGGAATGAGGCGGCAATGACGATCCCCGCGGCCGGGAGGCTGATTCCGGCCATGGTCATCTTTGGCCGCACGATGCCGTCGTAGCCGAGGATGAGAGTCCCCAGGGTGAGCACGATCGCGCCGGCGTATTGGAGCGGATGGATGGGCTCTTTGAGAATGATCCCCGAATAGAGCATCAGGGCAATGATGCCGACGCCGAACATGGACGTGTAGTAGGAAGAGGGGCCGAATCGGTTGGCCAGGATGGCGAAGAAGCCCAGGCTGTTGTTCAGAACGAAGCCCGTCGCGTAGAGCGCGATGTTTTTTCCCGAACCGGCCCGATTCCCCGCGGCCGGCAGTTTTCCCCGCCTCGGAAAGATGAAAGAGAGCGCGTCGATGCCCTGGCGCTGCATGCCCTTGGAAAGGTTGAACAGGACCGACCCGACGATCCCATAGATCATGGCCACGGCGGAATGGGACATGGCTTAATTAGGCATGGATGCGCTGCCCCAGGAGGCGCTGGACGGTTCTGGAAAGGGGCAAACGGACATGAGCCGGAAGGCGGTGGTGTTCTTTTCTGAAAGTCAGGAAAATCCAGCGGTGTTCCAGGATGTTCAAAGCTCCGGCCGGGTCCCAGAGGGGCGGAAGGACGAGGGTGACCTGAGTCCCGACCCGCTTCAACTCATTGAAAAAAGCGGCCGGGTCTTCGACGTGTTCCATGGTATGAGAGCAAAGGACGGTCTCGAAGGCGCGGTCCTTAAAAGGCAGGCGATAAACCGAATCAACCAGGAGGAAATGAGGCAGGTTTGCGTGGTTGACGATGTCCGCGTTAAGCCCGCCGCCGTCCGTTTTGCCGCAGCAAATATTGAGGTCCCATTTCCGTTTGCGGAGGATGCGTCTTTTAAGGATGCGATAGCTATAAAAATTGAGAGCCTGGGAGAGGACGACCAGCGACAACAAGAGCAAAAACCATTTCATCGGCGCCGGCATCGTTCAATTACTTGAAAACTAGATTTCCTTCTGTCCTTCGATGAGGTCGAGGACGTCGGCCGAATCGCGCCATTCGGGACGGACCTTGACCTGGAGTTCAAGGTAGACCTTGGACTCCAGGATGTCCTCGATCTCGCGGCGGGCCTCGATCCCGATTTCCTTGATGTTTTTCCCCTGGCGACCGACGATGATTTTCCGGTGGTTCGGGCGTTCGACGAAAATGCTGGCCTTGATGTAAACCAGGGGCCGGGCCCGGCGCTCCTCCCGTGACAACTTCGCTTTCTCTTCCCTCCTCCGCATGTTCGGCCCGGTTGAAACGCCCGGGACGGCGATTTCCCGGCCCGTATCCCGGACGGGTCCGGGCTCTTGTCCGGCGTGATGACCGGACTGGGATTCAGAGGGCTGATCACCTTCCGCGAGTTCCGTGTCATCCTCGGAAAAGCCGCCTTCGCCCGCGCCTTCGTCTCCTTCCCTGAAGGGTTCTTCCCCGGCTTCTCCCGCTTGTTCGTTCGGCGCCCGGCGCCCCGTCCTCCGGTTCCGGTCGATCCGGTCGATATAGACCGCCGTCGCCCAGGGGAGGTCGGCTTCCACCCGGGCGAGGATC
>CAYSGA010000289.1:0-3325 GCA_964430165.1 uncultured Eubacteriales bacterium | reverse complement strand
AGGCGCGGCGCCCAGCCTGCCTCCGCCATCCGGAAAATCGACGAGGCCGAAATCCGGGAATATCTCCGGATTTCGCGGACCCCGGTTCGCCTCGTGACGCTGGCTCCGGAACTTCCCGGGGCCCCGGCCCTGATCAAGTTCCTGGTCCGGTGCGGGATCGTCGCCGCGGCGGGCCATTCCAACGCTGGTTTCGACGAGGCGATCCGGGGATTCGACGCGGGGATCACCCACGGCGCGCATCTTTTCAACGCCATGCGGGGCTTTGAACACCGCGAGCCGGGGCTGGCCGGGGCCCTTCTCCTGAACGAAAACGCCTCCGTGGAAATCATCGCCGACGGACGGCATCTCCATCCGGCGACGGTCTTTCTCGTTCTTCAAGCCAAACCGGAGGACAAGGTCGTCCTCGTTACGGACGCCACCCGGAACGCCGGCACCGGGAAAGACCCTCTCCGGACGTCCGATGGAAGCCTCTACGGCAGCAATTTATGCCTTCTCCAGGCGCTCCGGAACATCATGCATTGGAGCGGCTGGTCGCTGGAGGATGTCCTTCCCCTGGCGACGACCAATCCGGCCCGGGTCCTGGGCTTGGAGAAACGCAAAGGGGTGATTCTCCCCGGCGCCGACGCCGATATCGTTTTGCTTGATTACAAATTCAGAGTCCGTGACGTCTGGTGCGCCGGCCGAAGAATCAGTCTAATCAATAAGCCCTGATATAACGATATATCTTTTTGCTTTTTCCTTGACAGTATCCAGTTGCTGGAGTAACGTTATGAAGAATTTTCCAATACAACCCCGGCAAAATCTTAACATAAATAAAATAAACAAGATAGACCAATTTTCTCGGGAGGGGAATATGGCTCCGAAAATAGATTTCGAAGAAATCAATAAAATCATCAAACTTCTTGAAGAGAAGAATTTGTCCGATTTCGAACTGGAAATCGAAGGCTTCAAAATCAAGATCGGCCGCAACTACCCGGCCATGTTCAATAATCGGCCCGCGGGCGCCGACGCCGGCTCGGCCGCTCAGGCCGCCGGAGACAGCCGGGAATCCGCCGCGGAAGCCAAGGGCGAGACCCATGCCATCCTTTCCCCCATGGTCGGGACGTTTTTCCGGGCGCCCTCCCCGAGTTCTTCCCCGTTCGTCGAAATCGGCGACGCGGTCAAGAAAAAACAGACCTTGTGTATTGTCGAGGCCATGAAGCTCATGAACGAAATCGAATCGGACGCCGACGGCGTTATCAAGGAAATTTTCGTCGAAAACGGCAAACCCGTCGAATACGGGCAGAAGCTGTTTCTGATCGTTCCCCAGGCGTGAGGCGCGATGTTCTCGAAAATATTGATCGCCAACCGCGGGGAAATCGCCCTCCGCATCATCCGCTCCGCCAAGGAGCTGGGCATCAAAACCGTGGCCGTCTATTCCGAGGCCGACCGGACGTCGCTCCATACGATGCTGGCCGACGAAAAATTCTGCATCGGCCCGGCCAAGGCCCAGGACAGCTACCTGAACATCCCGAATATTCTCAGCGTCGCCCAGATCACCAAGGCCGACGCGATCCATCCGGGATACGGCTTTCTGGCGGAAAACGTCCGGTTCGCCGAGATCTGCGAGACCGAGGGGATCACCTTCATCGGCCCGCCGGCCTCGATCATTCGCCTCATGGGCGATAAAAACCGCGCCCGCCAGGAAATGACCCGGGCCAAGGTGCCGGTCGTTCCGGGCAGCGACAAGATCCTTGAAGACGTCGCCGAGGCGAAAAAATTCGCCCAGCAAATCGGCTATCCCGTCATCATCAAGGCCTCCGCCGGCGGCGGCGGCAAGGGGATGCGGATCTGCCGCAACTCCAACCACCTTGAAGAACAGTTCCCGATCGCCCAGAACGAGGCGAAAAACGCCTTCGGGGACCCGTCTCTCTATCTCGAAAAGTACATCGTCGGGGCCCGCCATATCGAGATCCAGGTCATCGGCGACAAAAAGGGCAATATCATCGTCTTCGGCGAGCGGGAATGTTCCGTCCAGAGGAAGTATCAGAAGGTCATCGAGGAAAGCCCGTCGCCGTTCGTCGACGAGAAGCTCCGCAAAAGGATGATCAAGGCCGTCGAGGATGCGGCCAAATACCTCGGCTACGAAAACCTGGGAACGTTCGAGTTCCTGGTCGACGAAAGCAAAAAGTTCTACTTCATGGAAACCAACACCCGGGTCCAGGTCGAGCATCCGCTCACGGAGATGGTCTACGGCATCAACCTGGTCAAAGCCCAGATCCGGGCGGCCGCCGGGGAAAAGGTCAATTTTCCCTTCGAACTCGAAATGAAAGGCCACGCCATCGAATGCCGGATCAACGCCGAAGACCCGAACACCTTCGCCCCGTCGCCGGGGACGATCGACTTCCTGGTCCTTCCCGGCGGAGAGGGCATCCGGGTGGATTCGGGGGCCTACTGCGGATGGGTCATCCCGCCCACCTACGACTCGCTCGTGGCCAAGATCATCGCCTTCGCCCCGTCGCGATTCCTGGCCATCAAGAAGATGCAGACCGCCCTGGAGATGACGACGATCGTCGGGATCAAGACGAACATCCCCCTCCATCTTATGATTCTGGCCAATTCGGATTTCATCGCCGGAACGTACGACACCCAGTTTCTGGAAAAGTTACTGGCCCGCAAGAACGGCGACTGAGTGTTCGACGGGACACTAGTCCCGGCCGTAAATGAGGACGGAGAACGTCCCATCGTTGTCCCCGGTCACGTTCTCATTGGGGCCGAGGAGCAGCCGCCCATCGGCCGGGATTCTCACCCATCCAGCCTTCCCGACAGGGAACACCACGCCAAATTCCCGGACTATTTTTTCTTTCGTCTTCGGATCCTCGACGATCGTGACGTGTTGGAGGACCTTGCCGACAAGGCAGCCGAGGTTGCCTTCCGGAAGCGGTTGCTGCATGGTCCGAATATTGATGCCTTCGGGACCGCAATAGGCCTCGGGATTTCCGGTCTGAAGGCAGACCAGGCCGGACGCCTCGAACCAGACTTCCTGGTCCACCAGGACGTCGAGGCCGGTATCCGTCCAACCGGACGCCCCGGACACTTCGATCGTTTTCACCAGGGTAAAACTGTCCGGCCTGAGGGGGCCGGGATTTTCCCTCCCCGGTCCGGAAGGAAGTCCGCTGAAAAAGCGGACCAGGGCCAGGGCGAGGGCGAACGCGCGGATCATTTTTCCCGTAGAATGTCGAGCATGGCCTGATGGACGAGGCCGTTGCTGGCGCAGAGCTCGGGGACATAGATGTCCGCCGGACGGCCCTGAAAACCGGTCAACCGTCCGCCGGCTTCGGCGAGC
>CAYSGA010000288.1:0-3330 GCA_964430165.1 uncultured Eubacteriales bacterium | reverse complement strand
CCATTCAGGGGAAATGACCGGCGCGAGGGTAAGAATCAATTCAATTCCGAGCCCTCTGGACGCCAAGTTTGGCAGGAGCATTTTTGCGTTTCCACTCCAGCCGGGAGTCGCCAAGCCCATTAACCCAAGACACATCAAAGCCCCGATCTTTTTCAAAGAGACAGCGCGGAACATATGATCCTCCCTAATGAAAATCAACCTGGAAAAAGAAAGACGCGGCCGTCGGAACGATTGTTAGATCGAATCCCCCTTTGCCGATCCTTTCCCCATCACAGGTTCGTCGACAAGACTAATAAAACGGAAATCAAATGTCAAGCGTCTGAACTCGTCCGGTGTATTCGCTCGAATAACCGCGTTTAATCGACGGACCCCCCATTTTGACGAGGCCCAATTTGGGAAAAATCCCGGCCCCAATTATTTGAAAAAGAAAGCGATTTCCGCGGCCGCCGTATCTCGGGCGTCCGAACCGTGAACTGCGTTGCGCTCGATCGAAAATCCGAACATCCGCCGAATCGTTCCCGGCACCGCGTTGCCGGGATCCGTTGAACCCATGACGTCCCGCCAGCGAGCAATCGCGTTTTCCCGTTCCAAGAGAAGAACGACGGAATCCCCCGAACTCATGAACGCGACCAGATCTTTATAAAACGGCCTCGGCCGATGAACCGCGTAAAATTCCATTGCCTCGTCGGCCGTCAAATGGATGAGCCTCATCTCAACGATCCGAAATCCTTCCGATTCGATGCGGTCGATGATTTTCCCGACCACGTTTTTTCTAACGCTGTCGGGCTTGATAATGGCCAACGTCCGTTCCATTTTTTTCTCTCCTGTCCGGGGAAACGCCAGCATCATAGCCCGAACCCAAGGAGACGTCAATTTGGTTTTTTCGACCCGGCGTTTCGGGAAAGCCTCACCGGCTGTAGGGAGCGGCCTTTGACGGCTTTCCACACCAGGCGTCCGGATAGGCACTTGTTTACACAGACGAAACGCGCTACGCGGCGGGATATTGGTTGATAAATGGACCGGAAAACCATAGAATGGGAGGCCGATAGCGGCGAGGAGATTCGAATGAACCAACAGCGCCCCCCTCTTTTCGTCCCGGCCTTGATCGGCGGAGCGGTTGCCGGAATCCTGTCCGCCATTCCGTTACTCAACTGCCTTTGCTGTCTTTGGATCATCGGCGGCGCTATGTTGGCCGCCGCGCTCTGGTCCAAGGATTCCCCGGTCGCGCTGACAGCCGGCGACGGCGCTTTGATCGGCGCCTTCACCGGGCTTTTCGGGGCGGCCGCCCATTCCCTGATCAACATACCCCTGGCCGCGATCAACGCGGCTTTCTTCCGGAACGTCATCACCCGTCTCTCCGCCTACACGAATGAAATGCCCTCGGGCTGGGAGCGATGGTTCGATCAGAGCGCGGGGCCGTTTCAGATCACCGGATTTTTGCTTGGTTTGGTCGTTTCGGCCGCCGTGTTTTGCGTCTTGGGCGCGCTCGGCGGAATTCTCGGCGTCGCCCTGTTCGGGAAAAAGACGCCTCCTTCCGCCATCGTTCCTCCTCCGGCTACGCCGCCCCCCGCGGGACCGGCGATCTGAACCGATGAAAAAACGTCTCAAAACCCAGGTCATCGTCAATCCCGCCTCGGCCAAGGGCGAAACCCGGAAACGCTGGGGCCAAATCCGAGAGGGGCTCCGCCATTTCATCCAAGAATATAAAATCGAATTCACCGAGCGTCCTTTTCAGGCCATCGATATCGCCCGGTCGTCGCTGCGCGATGGAACCGAGTTGATCATCGGCGTCGGCGGCGACGGAACCTTGAATGAAATCGCCAACGGCTTCTATGACGGAGAAAAACCAATCAATGCGGATGCCACTCTGGGCATCGTCCCTTCCGGTTCGGGATGCGACCTGACCCGCAGTCTCAAGATTCCCATCCACCTCAAAGGGGCCATGACCGTCCTCCAGGACGCCGGCCCCGTCCCGATCGACATCGGGAAGGTGTCTTTTCGGGCAACCGACGGTTCGACGACCAAGCGATATTTTCTCAACGTCGCCGATTTCGGCCTGGGCGGCGAGGTCATCCGAGAAGTGAACCGCCGGCGCCTGGAACGCCGGGCCTCGTCGTATGTCAAATGCCTTGTTTCGACCGTCATTCGCTACCGCAATAAGAAAGTCCGTATCCGGATCGACGGCCGCGATCTGCCCCGGGAGGAATATATGATCGGCGCGATCGCCAACGGCCGTGTCTTCGGCAAAGGAATGAAAATCGCGCCCCAGGCCCGGCTTGACGACGGGCTGTTCGACGCCGTCCTGGTCAAGGGGATGAAATTGTTCGAATTCTGCCGGCAGGGCTGGAAACTAATCAACGGCTCGCACCTCGGCTATCGCAAGGTCCAGCTGATCCGGGGGCGGCGGGTGGAGGCCGTTCCGGAGGACACGGAGGAATCCATCCTCCTGGAAATGGACGGAGAACAGCTGGGAAGCCTGCCCGCGGTTTTTGAACTCGTCCCCCGCGGGTTGCTCGTCAAAGGGTATCTCTGAGATTCGGCGCGGTTTTCCGCCCCAAGGTATCGACCGTGTTGGGGGTGTTCGGAATCCTCAGGTCGAGCCGCCGACCCCGAACTGGGCGGCCAGCTTCGGATCATTCGTCAACACGATTCTTCCGCTGGCGTCCCGGAACTCGTAAATTCTCGTCTTGGTTCCAGACGCGGGGGCCTGGTAGGTCGCCAGGACCCGGCTGATGTAAGTCCGCGTTTCGGCATAAGGCGGAATTCCGCCATATTTCTTGACGGTTTCCTGGCCAGCATTATAGGCCGCCAGGGTTTTCTTGAGATTCCCGTCATACAGTTTCAGCAGAACTTTCAGAAACTTGACGCCGCCGCGGATATTCTCTTCGGGATCGAAGACGTCCTCCACGCCGTAGGTCGCCGCCGTGGCCGGCATCAATTGCATTAAACCCTGGGCTCCGGCTTTTGAAATGGCATAGCGGTTGTAGGCCGATTCGGCCTTGATCACGGCATGCACGAAATCAGCATCCAGGCCGTGTTCGGCCGCGATAGTTTCGATAAACGGATCGTATTTATCCTTCATCCGCGACCAGAAATTAGCCGAATAGCCCGCCGCGGGCAGAAGGAGGAGAAAAAAACCCGCGGCGGTCAATCCGGCGGCGACCCGTATCGCATTTCTCGTCATGCTGTCCCTATTCTAAACCTTATCCGAAAAGGGTCAATCACCCTTAGGGGTGAATTCGAGAGGGAGTTCGAACCCGCTCAGAGGGACTCCTCGATGACCCGGAGACTCTCGGAAAGGGCTCGGTCGAGCGAGGCTACGTCGGGACA
>CAYSGA010000287.1:0-3348 GCA_964430165.1 uncultured Eubacteriales bacterium | reverse complement strand
GTACCACATGCACACCCGCCATTCCGACGGGGCAAAAACCGTTGAAGAAGTCGCGGCCGCGGCCGAGCGGACAGGCTTGGATTTTGTCATCCTCACCGACCACGGCGCACCGAACCTCGGCTCCTTCGACGCCCAGGGCAAATTCGGACGGGTTTTGGTCATCGCCGGGACGGAAATTTCCTCGAGCCGCGGCCATCTCGTCGCCCTCGGCTTCGCCCGTCCCTCCCAACCGTTCTCCCAAAACGCGGATTTGGCCGACCGCGAAGTCGGCGCCCTCGGCGGTTTCACGGTAATCGCCCACCCCTATTCCAAGACGCGTTGGTCCTGGGGAGAACGGGCGGATTTCGACGGGCTCGAAATCATCAACTTCGACGGCGACCTCCGCCGGAGATGGGTTTCCTCTCTTCTTTTCGCTCCCGCGCTCCTCGTTAAACCCTCCCTGGCCCTTATTAAAATTCTGGACCCGCCGACAACCGCCATCCATAAATGGGACCGGCTTTTAGAAGAAGACAAAGCCCGGGCCGACGGCCCGATCCGCGGATATTACGGCGTTGACGCCCATCGTTTTTTCTACGAAACCTCGTTGGGTGTTCTCAACCTCCATGTCCAACTCGACTCCCTTGCCCCGGTCGACTTCCCCGAAGCGTCCCAGGCGATCCTTGACGCCCTCAGGCGCGGCCGGTTCTACAGCGCCGTCGACGCCGCCGCCGACCCGGCCGGATTCCAGTTCGAGGCCAAAGGCGGCCTGCCCCCCCCGGCCGTTCTCCGTGTTCGCGCCCCCTTTGCCTTCGCCCATGAAATCCGTCTTCTTCGGAAGGGCGCGACGGTCGCTTCCGGAAACGGACCGGAACTCGTTTTCAAAGCCCGCGAACCCGGCGTCTACCGGGTCGAGGTCTACCTGCGGGCCCGGACGCCGCTTCACCGCGACGTTCCCTGGATTCTTTCCAACCCCGTCGTGATTCGAAAGGAAATCCCATGACGACGATCAAGATCTCCCTCCCCAAAGCCCGCCGGGCCGTCCTCGGGTTCCGCAACCGCCGGGTTCTCGTCCTCGGCGACCTGATGCTCGACAAATACATCTGGGGCAATGTCTCCCGAATCTCGCCGGAAGCGCCCGTCCCGGTCGTCGAAGTCCGGAAAAGCACCTCCGCCCTCGGCGGCGCCGGAAACGTCGCCCATAGCCTCCAGGGCCTCAAAGCGGCCCCCCTTCTCGTCGGCGTCGTCGGCGACGACGAGGAGGGACAGTGGATCAAGAAAAACGTTCCTGACGGGCGGGGGATCTTTCTCGACGCCGACCGCCCGACGACGGTCAAGACCCGGATCATCGCCCATCACCAACAGGTCGTTCGGGTGGACCAGGAGAAAAAGCAAGCCGTCGCCCCGGAGATGGAGGAGCGGATTGTCCGATTCATCCGGAAGGAAAAATACGCCGGGATCATCGTCTCGGACTACAGCAAGGGGATCGTAACCAAGTCGATAATGACCCGCGTTCTGGCCCACGCGGCCGGAGCCCGCATCCCCGTTTTTGTCGACCCGAAAGTCGAAAACTTCTCCCTCTATTCGCCGGTGACGCTCATCTCCCCCAACCATAACGAGGCCGAGCGAGTCGTCCGCCATTCCTGCGGAACGGATGCCGAAGTCGAACAAGCCGGCCGGGAAATCCTGGAGATGATCTCCTGCCGCTATTTGATCCTGAAACGGGGCGAGCAGGGGATGTCGATTTTCGAGCGCGGCAAAAAACCGGTGCACATCCCGACGATCGCCCGGGAAGTGTTCGACGTGACCGGGGCCGGGGACACGGTCATCGCCGCGGCCGCCCTGGCTCTTCTGGGCGGATTGTCGATCACGGAGGCGGCGGTCATGGCCAATGCCGCCGCCGGCGTCGTCGTCGGAAAGATCGGCACGGCAACCTGCGATCCGGAGGAGCTCCTGGCCGCGCTCGAGAATCTTTGATTTCGCCCGTTTCCAATCTCGACCAACAAGGAACCTCGCGAATTTTTCGGAAGTGTTTCTATTCTCAGAGGGCGGAATCTTCACGTGGCCGGGAATGCCTCCCGAAAGCCGCATAGCGGAGGGGGGCCCCTGAAGATTGAGGGGGAATGCTTTCCCCCTCAACGGGCAACTGCAGCGCATCTTCGAAGGCGCCGCTTGCCCTGCTCCCCTTTCTTTCAGGACTGGTTCCCAGGCTTTGCAGTCCTACGCGACCCTCGGGAGCTAGGGCGCGGCTGGAGGGAGGTATTCACGGCCATCGGAGATTCCGCCGGCAGAATTCAGCGCCCGATTTTCGCCCGCCAGTCGTCGAGAAGGTCGGAAAGCGTCGTCTCCAGGCTATAGCGGGGCCGCCACCCCATTTCCCGGGTGATTTTGGCGTGGCTGCCGGCCAATAACGGAATGTCCGCCTTCCGGACGCGGGCGGGGTCGACCTCGACGGCGATTTTCACCCTGGATTTTTCCACCAGCATCCGGAGAATCTCCCTCAACGTCCGGGCTTTCCCCGAACAGACGTTGTACGCCTCCCCGATTTTTCCTTTTTCGAGAAGCAGGACATACGCCCGGACGATGTCGCGCACATCGCTGTAATCGCGCCGGATAGAGAGGTTCCCGACCTTGAGGACTCCCGCCGGCCCTCCGTTCTTGCGCCCCTTCGCCGCCGCTTCGACAACGGCGATTTGACGGGCCCAGTCGGAACAGACGAAATCGGGACTCTGGCCGGGCCCGGTATGAGTGAACGGCCGGGCGATGACGATCGCCATTTTTTCCATCCGGGCGTAAAAGACGGCCAGCTCTTCGGCGCTCAACTTCGTGAAGCCGTAGGGGCTGACCGCACTCAGCGGGGAGTTTTCCCGAAGCGGCATTCGCCAGGGGCCTTGCTTTCCGTAAACATCCGACGAGCTGATGAATAGGATCCGGGCCGACGGGGCGCGGAGCCTCGCCGCCTCGAATATATGGAACGTGCCCATCAAATTCGTCTCGATCGTCTCCCGCCGCAGGTCCCAGGACGCCCGGACCTGAGAAATCGCGGCCAGATGGAAGATCCGATCGGGCCGGCAGGCAGCCAGGGCGACCGAAACGGCTCCGGCGTCGCGGAGGTCGAGCGGAAGGAGGGCCACCCCGGGCGCCGCGGCCCGAAAATCCGGACACTCGTCCGGCCGCTCGGGATAGCATGTCCCGGTGATTTCGATCCGGCGGCCGTTCTTGTTCCTTTTTTCCCGGTCCTCGAGATAAGCGATGAGATGTCGGCCGACAAAACCCGTCGCCCCGGTGATGAAGACGCGGAGCGGCTTCCCCGGCTGCTTCGAAGAGGCGGACATCATGGTGTTTCCATAGTCGCGGCGGGTGCTCAGACGA
>CAYSGA010000286.1:0-3368 GCA_964430165.1 uncultured Eubacteriales bacterium | reverse complement strand
GATCTCGCGGTTTTCGAGAATCGAGCGGATGAACTTGTGGAAGGCCATGTCCGGCCTTTGTCCGGGCCCGTAGACGGTAAAAAAACGGAGCGATACCACGGGAAGGTCGAAATTCTTATGATAGAGGAAACCGAGTTGTTCGGCTGCGAGCTTGGTCACGCCATAAGGCGAAATGGGCAGGAGCGGACTCGTTTCGGTCATCGGGAGGTCGGGCGTCAGGCCGTAAACCGAAGAGGAGGAGGCGTAAACGAGTTTCCGGAGAGGCCGGCCCTTGGCCGCCTCGAGAAGCCGCTGGGTCGCGGCGATGTTGTGATGAAGATAGGAGGCGAAGCTTTTGCCCCAGCTGGCCCGGACGCCGGCCTGAGCCGCGAGGTGATAAACCGCCTCGACCGATTGCAGGGTCCGGCCGAGGGGAAGGGCGTTGAGGTCGGCTTCGATGAATTTGAACCGGCGGTCGGCCAGGAGCGGCGCCAGGTTCCGGCGCTTGATCCACCGGGGATAATAGTCCGTGAGGCAATCCACCCCGCAGACGTCGACGCCGTCGTCCAGTAGCCGGCGGCTCAAACGGGACCCGATGAAACCGGCGGCCCCGGTGACCAGGACCTTCATCGGCGCTCCTTGCGGGCGGCGATCTCCCGCATGGTCCGGATGGCCTCGGCCGGATCGGGCCGGCCGAAGACGGCGTTCCCGGCGACGAAAACCTGGGCCCCGTCGACGCAGAGACGTTCGAAATTGTCGAGATTAACGCCGCCGTCGATTTCGACGAGGGCGGCAAGGCCCCGTTCTTCGACCCGGTGGCGGAGGCCGCGGATCCGCTCATGGGAGGCCTCGATGAACGGCTGGCTGCCGCGGCCCGGATTGACGCACATCAGCAGGACGAAATCCACGTCGGGAAGGATCGCTTCCAGGGCGGTGAGCGGGGTGGCCGGGTTGAGAACGACTCCAGCTTTGCGGCCCGCGCGGTGGATAGCCGAAATGTCGCGATGCAGATGGGGCGTGGCTTCCACGTGGATCGAGATCCAATCGGCCCCGGCTTCGGCGAAGAGGGGAATCATCTCGGCCGGGTTGTCGACCATGAGATGGACGTCCAGGGGGAGGGCTGTGACTTTTTTCAGGGCGGCGACCAGGGCGGGCCCGAAGGTTAGCGTAGGGACGAAATGGCCGTCCATCACGTCGACGTGGATCAGGTCGGCCCCGGCCTTTTCGACGGTCCGGACGGCGTCGGCGAGGCGGCTGAAGTCGGCGGAAAGAAGCGAAGGGGCGATCTGGATCATGTCAACGGCTCACTTCGAAATGAATTTGGTTGCGCTTGAGGATCAAGGATCCCGCGACCGGGCTTTGTTTCAGGATCACGCCGGGCCCGATATCGGGGTACCAAGCGTAGCTGACGGCGTATTTAAGAAATCCCAGGGCCCGAAGCTGTCGCAGGACGACGTTCGAATTCTTGGCGATCAGATCGGGCATGATGTAACGCGGGTCTTCCGTGCCGCGGCTGACGAGGAAATCCACGGCCGAGGACCGGTTGGCGACCGACCCGAAAGGGGGATTCTGAGAGATGATTCTCCCAGCCGCGGCCCGGGAGGTGTGGATCTGGGAAACCCGCCCGCGCCGCAAGCCGGCCGTTTTCAACATCTGCGAGGCCATCTCGAGGCTTCGGCTTTCGACTTTGGGGACCTCGATCTGTTCTTTGCCTAGGCTCACGACCACGTTCACTGTGCGGCGGGGTTTGACCCGGGACCCCTTAGCCGGGTCCTGGGTCAATATCCGGCCTTTTTCCAGGCGCGTGTCGAACCGCGATTCCAGCGTGGCGATCCTGATTTTCTTGGGGGCCAGAAGTATCCGGGCTTCCTCCACGCTCTTGCCCGTAAGGTCGGGAAGATTAATCAATTCTCCTTTGAAAATGAGCTGGGAAAACACGTCGGCCGAGGCGAAAAAGAGGACGAGGTAGAGGAGGATGTGAAAGAGGAAACTGTTTATCTTCTTGGAAGAGGTCATTCACGTTCAATCCCGGTCGACCGGGAAAAAATGTATCATAATCTCCTCTACGGTGCAAACCGCCGATCGGTTGCGTTATAATGCCGCCGGGGAAAGAGAGGTCCCGAATGACGATATCCGATTTTCGCAGCGATACGGTCACCAAACCGACCCCCGGGATGCGGAAGGCGATGGGCGAAGCCGAGGTCGGCGACGATGTCATCGGCTTCGACCCGACGGTCCAGAAGCTTGAATCCCTGGCCGCCGAGACCATGGGCAAGGAGGCGGGATTGTTCTGCCCCTCGGGCACGATGGGCAATTCCATCGCCGTCAAGGCCTGGACCCGGGAACTCCAGGAGGTCATCGTCGAGTCCCGGTCGCACATTTTCAACCTGGAGTCCACTCATCTGACCTTCATCTCCCGGGTGACGCCCCGTCCGCTTCCGTCGCGGCGCGGGGCGATGGATCCGGCCGAGGTCGAGCGGTTCGTTAAAAAGCCGAATGTCCACACACCTGAAACGACGCTCATCTGCCTGGAAAATACTCACAACAACTGGGGCGGCGCGGTCGTCCCCCTGGAGAATTTCAAGGCGATCCGCGCGGTCGCCGACCGGCACGGCTTGAAGGTTCATCTGGACGGCGCCCGAATCTTCAACGCGTCGACCGCTTCGGGCGTCCCGGTTTTGAGTTACGCGCGCGAGGTCGACTCGGTGATGTTCTGCCTGTCCAAGGGGCTCTCGGCTCCGATCGGGTCCATGCTCGTCGGCCCGAAGGTGTTCATCGAGTACGGCCGCCGGATCCGGAAAGCCCTGGGCGGGGGCATGCGCCAGGTCGGGATCATCGCCGCGGCCGGCCTCCTGGCCCTGACCGAAATGACCAAACGCCTATCGGAGGATCATCATCGGGCCAAACGGCTGGCCACGGCGATTTCCGCCCTGCCGGGCGTCGTTTTAAATCCCGTCGAAGTGGAGACAAACATCATCATCTTCGAGTTCGATCATCCGAAATATTCGGTTTTCGACTTGCTCGCGGAATTGGGAAAAAAAGGAATCCGGGCTCTGGCCGCGCCGGGCGGAATCGGCATCCGCCTGGTCACCCACAAGGACGTCGGCGACGCCGACGTGGAGGCGGCGATCGGCGCTTTCAGGGAAATTCTGGGTTGATCCACCGGTCCGGGACGGCCCGTCTCCCGGGCGACAGGCGTCGCGTTCCTCCCTGCGTCTTTTCTGTGATAAAGCAAAAGATTCGAAATGACCGAGAGGAAAAGGATTTTGTTTATGAGGGACGCATGAAGACACGGGGCAGAGAACGATTTTCGTTTATCGCGCTTTCGGCGGCTTTATTTTTTCTGCCGTTGATAAACGGCCCGGCCGAGGCGCGTCTGGTGGGGCCGG
>CAYSGA010000285.1:0-3372 GCA_964430165.1 uncultured Eubacteriales bacterium | reverse complement strand
GGCAGGATTCGCAGGAAAACGGGAACACGGAGGACCTTGCCGGCTCCGGCGTCGGCCAGGACGACGAATTTGCCGGCCATCGGCCCCGCCGCGGGACGCGGCGTGACGCGCACCCGAAAAATCAGACCGTCTTTGTCCGGAATATTTTCGGCGGAGAAAGCGTCGGGGACGGAGTCGAGGCCGATGACGTCCATCTTTTGTCCGGCCGGTACCTTAATTTCGACCGTTTTCATCGCGGATTTTTCGTCGATTCCCCACACCAGGAGGCGCGGCGTGATTTTCAACGGCTCGGAAATCGACACCCTGAGTTGAAGCGTGACCTTCGGTTTTCCGGGCTCGTCCGTCATGACATAGACCTTCTCCGCCTGGAGACCGCCTCGACTCCCCACGGTGAAAACGGCGCGGAGCGTCCCCCGTTCCCCCGGCTGATAGATCGTCTTTTCCGGTTTCGCGGCCGTGCAGCCGCACGAGGTCGTGACCGAGAGGAAGCCGACCGCTTGGGGCCCGTCATTGCGGAAAGCAAAATCGGCGAAAACGGATTCGTCGGCCGGGCCGGCTGTCAATTCCCGGACGGGAGATTCCCAACGCAGACGGGTTTGGGCGAACGCTCCGGCTGCGAGCGCTCGTTGGATTTCCGCCTGCAAGGGCCCCCCGACTTCGGCCAGGTAGGAGGGGTAGCTCTTGAGGAACGACTTTCCCGCGAGACTGCCCTGAAACTCGGCCAGCGCCCGGATTTCCGAGGCGGTGAAATTCTTAACCAGGGCCCCGATGATCATCTCTTCGAGGTAGGGCCAGCGTATCTCGCCCTGGACAAAAGCCCGGAATGAATCCTTGTCCATCCCCGTTCCGGCCGAGGCGTTTTTATCGGCCACTTCATTCACGAGCGCGGGCAGGTCCATGACCACATAAAGCTTGCGGGCTTCGGCGATTCGATCGGCCTCCGAATCTCCGGCCGGGGTCCGACGGCAGGACGAACCAAAGCTTATCGTGATAACCAACCAACCAAAAAATGCTATCCGGATGATGTTAATGAAGCCCTGTCTCTTTGGACTGAATATCATGGCATCCTTACCAAACTCGCCCTATTTGTTGGATTTTTCATAATCTTATGAAATTTATCGCATAAAACAAGTCGATAATCTGAAGCTTCCAGATCCTTAGATTTAAAAACACCCTGTGCAAGTCATCATTTTCACACCGTTACCATCGGTGTGTCTACCCCCTGTATCATTTGTTCCGTTCGGGCAACCGCATTCTAAAGGGACCGAAAATATATAAGGATCCCCTTCTTCTTGCATCCACTCACAAGCGGTTTTGCTTAGAGGCCTCACCGTCGAATACCACCACTCGCAATCGATGTCCTCGTCTTTATTCAACAGGAGATACGTTCCTGCCCCGGCGGCCAGACCGCCGAGCCCGATGAGCTCGGGCAATAAATCAAACCCTCCGGAATCTTCCGCGGGTTCCTCGATTTCAACCGGAGGCGGCTCGGGGACGATCGTCGGTTCGGGAGCCCCGGGGGGAAAGGGTTCCAGCGAATTTATATCATCGGCAATCTGTTCAGCCACGGCGTCGGCTAAACCCAGTTCGAATTCGATGAGTTTAACCATCGTCCCGATGCCGTAGGGAAGCGCTTCCAGGATGATGTCTTTACCCACGTCTTTTATCAATTCGCCCGCGGCCCCGGCCAAACCAATGATGTCCTTGTTTTTCCAAGAATTAATGCATTTCATCCAGTCGCCTAAAAGTTCCTCCGCGGCGGCTTTTCCCAGGTATTTTTCAATTGCGTTATAATCGTGATTGATAAGATCCTGAAGGCCTTGATCGATCCCGATCAGGGAGATTTCATTCGTGCAGCCTTCCGCGGCCGTCATGACCGCCATGTGAAAGATGTTAAAGAACCGGGCCGATTGAACGCACCAGGAGGGAAACGGCCCCTGGGCGGCGATGGCCGGAGCTCCCCGCTCGAAATCGAGATAGGAGCCCACGTCAAGAACGGGGAGGATCTGGTTCCCCTCCGCGTCCGAGGCGTATTGTGTTTGATCGATCCGATACTGGTCTTCACCGTGGCGAAGGGTGAAAGACGCCGCCGCCTGGAGGAATTCGTTTCCCGCCGGCGCGTAAACGAGAACGCCCCGGTAGCGGCCGGTGATCGGGAAATCCCGGTATTTTTCATCCAGGGCGCGAAAGGAGATCGATCCGCTGTCGGCAACGATCAGGGTCCATCGGTCGTTCGGTTTGGGGAGAGGCCGGGCCCAGAATCGGACCGGGATTGTTTCCGGGAACGCGTCTCCGAGTGACAGGACGATGGACTCTTCCCAATCCCCCAGCGTGATTTGTTTGACGGAAAGGCCGACCAAGGTCTGGTTGATCCTATTAATCCGCGGGTTCAGACTCCCAACCGTTCCTTCAATCGACAAATGGTCGTTGGACAAATTCCGGAACACTTTGAGAGGAGACGTCTTGTAAAAGGCGGGCGGACCGCTTTTCCCCAGGCGAAATCCGGCTTGGCCGGAAAGGATGTACTTCGCCTTGGTTGGGAACAGCTCACGCTCGATTTTGAGAAGGGATACCGATCGCGCCCGGTTCTGGGTTTTCTGGCCCTGGTAATTGAGCGCCGTGACGGACGTAACGAAGGAGACGGTCGATTTTTTCGTGGCGGATTGCCCGGCCACGGCCGGTACAGTCGGCGAGACCGGTCGCTTCGACGTCGCGGCCGGAATTGAGCCGAGCTCGACATTTCCCGTCGACCAGATGATGTTCTTGCCCGGCGTCAGGGCATTCAATGTCTTGGAGGCGATGACCTTGGTATTGTTGTAGCCCCACGCCTCAAGTTTGAAAGGAGCGCTTTTCGAATTGACTTTTCCCACGCAAGACGAATTCGCCGCCGCCGCGCAGACGAACTTGCCGTTGATGTAAAAATCCACAGGAATGGAGAACTGGTTTTTTATGGTGATTTGGACGACGTCGCCGCTTGTCTGAGGAAGACTCCAGTCAAATCCTACCGCCATCAGGACCAGCAGGAGCACGATCGCGGCTTTTTTCATTCTTTTTCTCCCTTCTTCCCTCGGATATAGCGACGGCGGTTGCCTTGAGACGCAGACAAGGAGGCACAAACACAACCACACCCGTTCTCATGCATGAACTTCCCCATCGGATTATGTGGAAAGCATACGTCCGGATTCCGGCGTTGTCAATCATACCGAAACCCGCAATAAACGCTGATTGAAAGACGGGATTCTCTCGGCTGCAAACGGGTGCTTCAAACCGGACAATTTCACCGCCGGCCGGGCGGCCCGGCGATCGGCATGGGATTCAGAGGGTCATGAAAATGGGGCCCGCCGGCAAGTGCCCATAGTAAAAAAAAAGGGA
>CAYSGA010000284.1:0-3373 GCA_964430165.1 uncultured Eubacteriales bacterium | reverse complement strand
GCCGCGGATATCGCCGCCCGGGCCAACCTGGAAAGCCTGGCCCAAGACCCCGCCCTCGTGAAGCGGGAATCCGAGATCCCGAATATCGCCGAGATTGAGAGCCCCATCCTCGTCGGGTCGAACGTCAAATGGTTGAAGCAGGCCGCCCGCGACGGAGGGGTCATCCTTCCCGCGCTCGAACCGGGACAGGGGTTCATCAGCACGTTTAAATCGAAAACGCAAAACGGAATCATCCTGACGGCCGGATCCGAAGACGCCCTTCTTCGGGCGGGCCGGGCGTTTTTCCTGCGGTGGCCGTATTTCTGGGACATCTGGGGACGCGAAACGGGCCCGACGTATGAGACGCTCGAGCGGGACCTCGCCGCCTTCCTCCGAACGGAAGGCATCTCCCTCCAGGTGACGTTCATCCGCTCGGTCCTGTACGATTTTCCGAATTTGAAAAGCGGCCCGGGAGCCTTGAAAAAGCTCGATTTCAACGCGGGGGAGGTCAAGGACCTCGGCCTCGAGATTTATTTCACCGACGATGAGGATCAGGCCCGATCGTTCCGGGCGCTCGAAGCCCTCCGCGCCCACCATCACCGGGGGGAAAAATCCGGGATTCTCTCCTACGCGGGCTGCGCCCGGCTGACGTTTTCGCTGAGGTACGGCAAGTCCGTCCTGTCGACGTTCCTTTCCCGTCTCGGTCATCCGAAACGAATGCTGACGCCCGCCTTCAAGAACCCGCCGCGCACCGACGGCGCCGGTCGCGAGTTCGACCTGCTCGACGTGTTCACGGCCAAGGGCGTCTACGGAGATCTGAACGGGGACCTGATTCCGGACACGATCGACAGCCGGATCGTCGTCCCCTCCTCCGGCGCGATCCGGGGTGTCGCCCCTCTCGCCTCCCGGCTCGTCCTCCAGACGGCCGGATCGATGTTCCCGCTGGTTTTCCTGGATTCCGAAATCGAATTCCGCAAGAACATCGTCGCGCCGATCCTGATCGGGGCCAACACGCTCACCCAGGAACTGCAGCGCGTCGGCAAGCTCGTCCTTCCGGCGCTCGAAAACGCTTCCGGCCTGATCCGCGTCGTGCCCCGGGCTTTCAACAAATCGACCGCCCTCGTGGTGGCCGCCGCCGACTCCCTCGGCCTGGACAAAACGCTGGGCTATCTAAGTTCGACTTTCCCTTATTTCGACGATCCCGGGGACGGCCGGCCCCAATTAGCCGACGCCGCTTCGGACCTGGAGCGCTTTTTCAAGGGCGAAAAGGGCGCGGCCGAAGCCCGATTCGCTCTCGGGCTGAAAACGGCCCTCGAATCCCTCAAGGACAAGGACCTGGAATCTGTCAAAGCCGACCTTATTCTCCCGAAGGCCAACCCGGCCTTCGAGGAGGAACTAAAAAAAATCGCCGCCGCCGCGGTGAGCGGTCCGGCCCTGGAAATCAAATCCGACATTCTCAAGGGGTCCAAGCGGATTTTCGAGAAGGAACAAACGTTCGCCTGGGAAGCCGACGACGCCCTGGCCGCGGTGAAAGAGCGGCTTCAAGCCCTGGCGGCGGCCCCGGCGGCCGCTTCACCGGCGCCCGTCCACGTCAGTCTCGGACTCAGCGAGTCGGCGGAGGTCCGGGCCCGTCTGAAGTCCCGGATCGAGGAGACGGCCGCCGACGTCCTCAAATCCCCCGACACGAAGGTCGAAGTCTTCTCGGCGTACAAGCAGGGATTCTTCTGGATCGTCGAAAACGTCATTCCGGCCCTGAAGGGGAAACCGGTCGCCAAACTGACGGTCAAGTTCGCCGCCGCCTCGGATGATCTGAGAAAACCGAAGCGTTTTTACACCGAATCGGCTCGCTGGCTCCAAGAACTCTATCCGGTCGACGAAATCATCGCCCGCGATCTCAACCTGCCCGTCGGGGCGGTTCAATTCGAAATGAAGGAGGCCGGTGGGCCGGTTTATGAAATCCTCGCTCAGGACGCCAAAAACACCGCGCTCTGGACCGGGTCGTTTTCGCCGCGCGTCCGGGAGATCCCTTACCTCAAGTCCCTGCCCGAATGGGGAACCGTCCAGGTCACGACCGGCTGGATCCGCCTGGCCCGCGGAACGGAAATCCTCATGGACACGGAGCTTCCGACCGACCTGGAACGCCTGTGGTCGTTTTACCAGGACGAAGGCCTCGGGCCTGTTTACAATCACGTCCTGAAGAAAACAGGCGGAGCTCCCGCCTTCTCCAAACAACCATATTTCAAACAACTGAAGGTCGAAGTCTGGGCCAGCGAACCCGACGCGCGCCTCGGCTTGGACGAAGAGGTCATCAGTTCGCTCGAAGCGCTCCACGATGAAATCTATTTCGACACGCTCGACTTTCTCCGCGGGATCACCGAGTTGGACCCCGAGAATAACGAATTGCCGGAGGAACCGTCCCGCTTCAGCGCCCCGGGGAACGTCTTCCCGGTCATCCATCCGGCGACTCCGGGAGACGCGCCGAAAATCAAAATCACGTTCGAGGATTGGCCGGCCGACGCTCCGAGTTTAACCTTGACCTGGACGGAACGCGGCCGGGACGAGTTGTCCCAAAAAATCGCCTTTCCCGAAGTGAAGAGCAAATCCCTCTCGCTTCCGGCCCTGGTCTACAGCGGGCTGGAGGAAAAAATCGATCGTCTGATCTTCGACTTGGAATTTGAGAAGGAGTCCGATTATCTCGGGCTGCTCGAACTTCTGGCTTCCTACCGGGATCTCCAAAACCGCGGGCTCCTGGCGGATTCGCTGCGATACCCCCGGTTGAAAGAAATCGTGTTTTCGATGAAATGCAAGGACATGGCCAAGGAGGAGGCCGTCCCGGTTTCTCCGCCCGAACCCAAACAGGCACCCGCCGCCCTCCCGACCCTGACCGACGCCGGTCCGATTGTCGACACGTTCCGGATTCTCTCCCCCGAAATGGTCGAGGCCGCCGTTTCCCGGCTGGCGAAATTTCCGACCCTCCGCGCCTACGTCGCCGGGCGTTCTTATGAGAACCGCCCCGTTCTGGTCATCGAGGCTTATGAACCTTTCGGGCCGAACGTCTCCATCCCCCGCTTGATTTCCATGAAACCGACGCTTTATCTGAGCGGCCGTCAGCACGCCAACGAGGTTTCCTCGACCACGTACATTCTGAAATTGGCCGAGCTTCTGGCCACGGATAAAACTACCCGGGAATACATCGAAAAAATGAATTTCGTCCTTCATCCCCTGGAGAACCCCGACGGGGCCGCCCTGGCCGCCACGCTCCAGGCCTTGACGCCGTTCCACAGCCTGCACGCCGGACGCTATAGTTCTCTGGGGCTAGAAATCGGGACAATGACCGGAGTCAAGCGGCCCCTTCTTCCGGAGGCGGCGGTGAAGCGCGACCTGAACGCCAAAT
>CAYSGA010000283.1:0-3387 GCA_964430165.1 uncultured Eubacteriales bacterium | reverse complement strand
GTACCGCTTCGCCACGGACGCGCCGCTGCTGGCGGCGTTTGCCGAGATCCGCCCGGGCGACGACGTCTGCGAGCTGGGGACGGGAAACGGCGTGGTGGCGGTCCTGCTGGGGTTCAAGCCGTTCAATCGCCTCGTCGCGGTGGAAATCCAGCCGCGGCTGGCCGATATGGCCCGTCGGAACATCGCCGGGAATGGCCTCGCCGGCCGGGTCGAGGTCGTCCAAGTCGACCTTCGGACTTACCGGCCCGGGCGGCGGTTCGATGTCGTGCTTTCCAATCCGCCTTATCATGAGAAAAAAGCCGGATTCCCTTGTCCGGACAGGGAGAAGGCGATTGCAAAACACGAAATAACGTGCGATATTATGGAGCTTATGCGAACCGTTTCCAAACTCTTGAAAGGCGATGGCCGGGCTTTTTTCATCTATCCGGCCGCCCGGGAAGGGGAATTCCGCGCAGCCGCCGAAAGCCGGGGCGTGCGGCCGGCGTTCGTCCGGCGGATTCATCCGCGCGAAAACGAAGGGCCGAGTTTGTTTTTGTCCGAGCTCCGGTTCGCCGCCGCTTTTCCGGGAGAGGAAACCGTCATTCCGCGGCTCATCCTCCATCCCGAAAGCGGCGGGGGATTTGCGCCGGAGGTAGCGGCGATGCTCGAAGGACCATCGAATGAAACTTGCCGCTAACTTAAGGGAAGTCTATAAGCACCGGCTCCTTATCCGCACCCTGGTCGGCCGGGAGCTAAAAGCCCGGTACCGCGGGACGGTGCTGGGCTTTTTCTGGTCGTTTTTCAATCCGTTGCTCTTGATGGTGGTTTACACCGTCGTTTTCGGGTTCATCCTCAAGCCGCGGGATCCTTCTATCGGGGACACCCCCTGGGCGTATGCCCTGTTCCTTTTCGCCGGGATCCTGCCCTGGACGTGGTTTTCGTCGTCTTCGAACGACTCGGCCAATGTCCTGATGGTCAACGGCAACCTCATCAAGAAGATCCTTTTCCCGGCCGAAATCCTTCCGATCGTCTCAGTGACTTCGAATTTCATCAATTTTCTCTTTGGCCTGCCGATTCTCCTGGCTTTCTTGATCATCTTCGGCAAACCGCCGACGGTCTACGCCCTCTTCCTGCCCGTCGTCATCCTCGTTCAATACGTCTTCACCCTGGGCTTTGCCCTTTTGCTTTCCGCCCTGACCGTCCACTTCCGGGACATCAAGGACATCCTCGGCAACCTGCTGACATTCTGGTTTTTCGCCTCGCCCATCGTCTATTCGCTCCGGTCCCTGCCCAACTCGTCCGCGCTTCAGACGGTCCTCAATCTCAACCCGATGACCCACATCATCGAGGGATACCACTACTGTCTCTTCTACGGCGCTCAGTTTCACTGGAAAAAGCTCGGGATCACCCTGATTTTTTCGCTTCTATTTTTTCTGATCGGTTACGCGGTCTTCGATCGTCTCCGCGATTCGTTCCCGGAGGAAGTCTGATGGCCGCGATCGAGCTCGATCATGTCACCCGGGTCTATCAAAAGTACTCGTCCCGGCACCGGTTTCAAACGTTCAAGAGCGCCATCGTCAAGGGGGATCTCTTCGGGTCGCTCAAACCGGACGAGCTCGTCACGGCCGTCGACGATGTCAGTTTTCACGTCGAAAAAGGACAGACGTTCGGCCTGATCGGGGAAAACGGCTCCGGTAAAAGTACCCTCCTCAAATTGGTCGCCGGGATCGCCAAGCCCTCCTCCGGGCGGGTTTCGGTGACGGGCAAGGTCTCCGCCCTGATTGAGCTTGGGGCGGGGTTCCATCCGGAGATTTCCGGCCGGGAAAACGTCTTCATCAACGGCATCATGCTCGGACTGTCCAAGAAGGAAATCACCCGCAAATTCGACGAAATCGTCCGGTTCGCCGAACTCGAGGAGTTCATCGAGGCGCCGGTCAAGACGTATTCCTCGGGGATGTACATGCGGCTCGGGTTCTCCATCGCCGTCAATGTCAACCCCGAGGTCCTGCTCATCGACGAGGTTCTCGCGGTCGGCGATGCGGCCTTCGTCCCGAAGTGCCTCGACCGGATCGACGATTTCCGCCGGCGGAAAAAGACCATCCTCTTCGTCAGCCACGACCTGTCCACGGTGGCGAAAATCTGCAACAGGGTCGTCTGGATCAAAGAAGGAAAAATCCGGATGCTGGGCGAGCCCAAGCGGGTCGTCGACGCCTACATGCAGGACGTCACCGAGGAACAGGAAGCCGAATTCCGGGAGCGGAAAGAGGAAACGGCTGCGGCCGTCGCGGTCGCTTCGGCCGTCCCCCCGGCGTTCGAAAGCGTTCCCGTTTCTTCGCCGGCGATGGATCAACCCATCGTTGCGGCACCGGCGGAAGCCGCCGGTCCGGTCAAAGCGTCCGCCGCTGGGGCCGAGCCGGCGGCTGTTTCCGACGAGGGGCGCCGGGAACAGCGGTGGGGCAAGCGGGAAGTCGAGATCCGGCGCGTCGTTCTCCGGAACGCCAAGGGCGAGGAAAAACATGTCTTCCATCCGGGAGACAGCCTGGTGATCGAGTTGGACGTCGCGGCCAAGGAACCCGTCAAGGATTTCGTTTTCGGCATCGCCGTTTCCAATTCCATGGGCGTGATGTGTTACGGGACGAACACGCATTTAGAGGAATATGAATCCGTCGTTCTTTCGGGGGAAGGCCGGGTCGTCTGCCGGATCGAGCCGCTTCCCCTGATCAACGGGACTTATTATCTCGACCTCGCCGTCCACAAGCGCGATGGATACCCTTACGATTACCACCGGAACATGTATTCGTTCCTTGTTTCCTCGATGATCCGGGACGAGGGCGTGGCCCGGCTGGCCCACGCCTGGGAGTTCTCGCCGGAAGTTACGGTCAAACTGCCGTCAAAATGACATGGATAAAATCCGGTCGGTCGCCGGCCTGAAACGCATCCGGGCCCGGCTGCGCCGCGACGGCTTGACTGTGGTTTTCACCAACGGGTGTTTCGACCTGATCCACGGCGGGCACATCCACCTGTTCCGACGGGCAAAGACCCGGGGCGACGTCCTGATCGTGGCCGTCAACTCCGACGCTTCGGTCCGGCGGCTGAAGGGCCCTGCCCGGCCGGTCTTTCCCCTGGCCGAACGGATGGAAGTCCTCGCCGCCCTGGCGGATATCGATTACGTCACCTGGTTTGAGGAAGACACGCCCCAAAAAATCATCGCCGCGCTGCTCCCCGATGTTCTGGTCAAGGGCGGCGATTGGGGCGCGGGCGAAATCGTCGGAACGGCGGAGGTCGAGGGCGCCGGGGGCCGGGTTTGCCGCGTTCCCTACCTCCGCGGACACTCCAGCACGAACATCATCGATAAAATTCGAAAAAACTCTTCCCGCGGATAAACGCGGGGCGGTTTCAGAAACCAGC
>CAYSGA010000282.1:0-3401 GCA_964430165.1 uncultured Eubacteriales bacterium | reverse complement strand
TTCGCCGCGATCCAATCGTCGATGTCTTCCCGCTTGGCGTAGACGCGGCCCTTCTCCGTCCCCAACTTGAAGACGGGGAGACCGGACTTCTTGGCCCACCGCTGGCAGGTTCGTATATCACATTCCAGGTAAGCGGATATCTCTTTCCAAGAGTGGAGGATACCGTTCCGCATTCCCTGGTTCATGACCCTGAAACTCTATAGGGATTTTATCATAATAATCACGGCGTAATCAAACATTTTTTGATCCTGAAGTCGTTTACAAGGAGTTTATCCGCTTCTGCCCGCCGCTTGACCGGCTCCGGGCCCGGTGCTATCTTAAGGCGCTTCCCCGCCCATGAATTTTCTCAAAATCCGCCACGCCGCCGAGCACAACCTCAAGAACGTCGACGTCGACATTCCCCACGGCCGGATGACCGTCGTCACCGGCGTGTCCGGATCGGGCAAATCCTCGCTCGTCTTCGACGTCATCTATCACGAGGCCCGCCGCCGCTACCTGGAAACGTTTTCGACCTACGCGCGCCAGTTCATGGGGAAACTCCAGCGGCCGGAGGTCGGGTTGATCAGCGGCCTCGCCCCGGCCGTGGCCGTCGGCCAACGAACGTCGACGGCCGGTCCGCGCTCCACGGTCGGGACGCTGACGGAAATTTACGACGACCTCCGGCTTCTCTTCGCCCGTCTCGGATTCTCGGCCGACGGGATCCGTCTTTCGCGCCGGATGTTCTCGTTCAATTCCGCCGAGGGGGCCTGCCCGTCGTGCCGGGGGTTGGGCGTTGAGGACCGGATCGACCCCGATCTCCTGATATCCGACCCCGACAAAAGCCTGCGCCGGGGCGCCCTGGCTTTGACGACGCCGAACGGCTACATCATCTACTCCCAGGTGACCATGGACGTTTTGGACCTGGTCTGCCGGGCCCACGGATTCTCGGTCGACATCCCCTGGCGTGAATTGACCGGAGCCCAGCGGGACATCGTCCTCAACGGGAGCGACCGGATCCGCATTCCCTACGGAAAACATCCCTTGGAGTCGCGACTGCGCTGGAAAGGCATCGTCGCCAAGCCCCGGGAAGAAGGATTCTATAAAGGCATCCTCCCGGTGATGGAAACGATTCTGAAAACCAAAAGAAACGACAACATCCTTCGCTTCGCCCGCACGCTCCCCTGCCGCGCCTGCGGCGGACGCCGCCTCCGGCCCGAATCGCTCCGGGTGACGGTCTGCGGCCATACGATTTCCGACTTCGGCGAAATGAGCCTCCGGACCCTCGCCGGGAGCGTCCGGAGCATGGACTTCCCCCCTTCGGACCGGGCGGCAGGCGAGGCCGTCCGCGCCTCGCTTCTGAAAAAGACTGACCTTCTCGAGCGCCTCGGCCTTGGTTATCTCCGCCTCGACCGGGCCGCCGATTCGTTGTCGGGCGGCGAAATCCAGCGCATCCGCCTGGCCGGTCAGGCCGGAAGCGGGCTGCGGGGCGTTCTCATCGTGCTTGACGAACCGACCGCCGGTCTGCACCCGGCCGACACTGTGCGGCTTCTGGAATTGCTGGGCGAGCTCCGCGACAACGGCAATACGATCCTCGCCGTCGAACACGACGAGGACGTGATGCGGGCGGCCGATCATCTGATCGACCTCGGCCCGGGACCCGGCGAGGACGGCGGCCGGGTCCTTTTTCAGGGTCCAGTTGCGGAGATCGACCGTCTTCCCCGGGGAACGAGCCCGACCCGCGACTTTCTGACCGGCGACCGGGCTCCGGCGCCGCCCGGAAAGCGCGAATCCGGAACGGGCCGTCTCTCCGTCCGCGGAGCGAAAAAGCACAACCTCCGGGGGGTGGACGCCGACTTCCTCCTGGGCGCCCTCAATGTCGTGACGGGCGTCTCGGGAGCGGGGAAATCCACCCTCGTCCACCACGTCCTGGCCGAGCGTCTCCGGACCGGCCGGTTCGGCCCCGCCCTGGACGCCGACGGGATCGAGGTCGAAGGGACCGTCGGCAGAATGATCGAAATCGATTCGTCCCCGATCGGCCGGACGCCCCGTTCCAACCCGGCGACATACACGAAAATCTCCGACCGGATCCGCGATTTGTTCGCCTCGCTCCCCGATTCCCGGGCCCGTGGCTTCGGCAAGAGTCGCTTTTCGTTCAACATGTCCGGCGGCCGGTGCGAAACCTGCCAGGGCGCCGGGCTCCTCCAAATCGGCATGCATTTTCTGGGCGACGTGGACGTCGTCTGCCCCGATTGCGAAGGCCGCCGATTCAACGACGAAACGCTGGACATCCGGGACCGGGGAAAGAACATCCACGACGTCTTGGACATGAGCGTCGCCGAAGCCGCCGATTTCTACGCCGGGTCGCCGCGCCTGTCAGCCGGCCTGGAAATCCTGAAACGCCTCGGCCTGGGCTATCTCAAGCTCGGCCAAAGCTCCACCACGCTTTCGGGCGGCGAAGCCCAGCGGGTGAAGCTCGCCTCCGAACTCGGCCGAACGGTGTCCGGGCCGGCCCTCTATATCCTGAACGAGCCGACGACCGGACTTCACCGGGCCGACATCGAAAACCTGCTTGTCGCGCTCCGCGGACTCGTCTCCCTCGGCCGGACGATCATCGCCATCGAACATCACCCCGACGTCATCCGGGCCGCCGATTTTGTCGTCGATCTCGGCCCCGGAAGCGGAGAAGACGGCGGACGCCTCGTCGCCTGCGGGACCCCGGAGGAAATCGCGGCCTGCCCGACATCGATGACGGGGCGGGCACTCCGGGGCGAATTCGCGGTCGCGGCGGCCCGGACGGCGACGGCCGGCACGGCCTCGGCCGAGGGGCCGATCGTTCTCGAGGGCGTCTCGACCCACAACCTCCGCGCTATCGACGTCCGCTTTCCGTTCCGCAAATTCATCGTCGTCAGCGGACCGTCTGGGGGCGGAAAATCCTCGCTGGTCTTTGACACCCTGTTCGCCGCGGCCCGTCAGAAATACATCGAAAGCTTCTCGGCGTATGTTCGGGCCCTGATCGACAAGGGCGGCCGGGCCGATTTCGTCTCGGCCCGGGGTTTGACTCCCCCGGTCGCCGTCGGCCGGTCATCCGCGGTCTTCCATCCCCGGTCGACGGTCGGGACGATGACCGAAATCTATGACTACTACCGGCTGTTGTTTTCCAGGGCCGGGGTCCTTCCCCCGGAGTCGGCCGGACGGACGCTCTCAGCCTCCATGTTTTCCTTCAACCACGAGCAGGGCGCCTGTCCCGTGTGCAAGGGGCTGGGAACGATGACCGTAACGGACCCGGAACGATTGATCACGGACCCGAAAAAGTCGCTGGCGGGCGGGGCCATGGACGGGACAAAATCCGGCCGGTTTTACGGCGATCCGCACGGCCAATACATCGCCGCGCTCCGGGCCGCCGGGGCCGCAGACGGAATCGA
>CAYSGA010000281.1:0-3410 GCA_964430165.1 uncultured Eubacteriales bacterium | reverse complement strand
CGGGGTCAGCCTCGGGAATATCCGAGGGCGACTTGGTCATCATCGAGGGGCACTTTACCCTGGCCCACGACTCGAAAGTCGTCATCCGGTAAATGCCCGCCCGGCCACAAGGGAAAACTCCATGACGCGCACAAACGCCCGTTTTCAACGCCGCGACCGGGCCCGCCGCGCGGCGGCCGGATTTCTTTTAATCGTCCCGGCCGTATTCAGCCGGACGGCGCCGCCGGACAAACCGTTGAGCCTAACGCTACGGCAGTGCGTCGAAACGGCCCTCCGGGAAAACCTCGCCCTGTCCATCGAACGGCTCAATCCGGCCTTGGATATGTTCGTCCTCAAGGAAATCCGTGAGAAATTCCTGCCGCAATTCGGGTTGACTTATCAAAACAGCGACACGAACACTCCGGGAACGTGGGGCGTGGAGGGTTCCAATATCGCCGTCAAGTCCGATTCCGTGAGCTTTGGCCTGACGCAATCGTTCGACTGGGGGACGTCGTTGAGCCTCAGCATATCGAGTTCCATGACGAATACAACACGTTCATTTACGACCATCAATCCTTCTTATTTCAGCAGCGTCCATCTTAACTTGACCCAACCGCTGTTGCGCGGATTCGGGACCAAGGTCGCCAACATCGAGGCGATTAAGGCCGGGAGGACCATCGAGACGGCCGAAGCATCTTTGCGCGCGCTCGCCTCTCAAACGGTCTTCAATGTCGAAGAGGCCTATTGGAATCTCTTCCGGGCCCGGGAAAACCTTAAAGTTCAGGAATCGTCGCTGGCTTCGAGCCGGGAAGTTTTGACCCGGAACCGGGAAGCGGTCCGGCTAGGGACGGTATCGGGAAGCGAAGTTCTTAATTCCGAGACCGAGGTTGCCCGGTACGAGGACGCCGTCCTTTCCGCCGGGCGCGCCGTCCAGGGTCCGGAAGATCACTTAAGAAAACTCTTGAAGCTCCCGGCCGGCGGGAGGGAAACGATCGTCCTTCTGGATCCGCCGACAATCGATATCCAGAAGATTTTACCAGAAGATATCCTTCGGGCCGCCCTGGCGAACCGTCCGGAAATGGACGCTTCCCTGCGGCAGGTCGAAAACCGCCAGAGCGACGTCGATTTCTACCGCAACCAGGCGCTTCCCAGGCTCGACTTCAACTTCTCATTTTGGAATCCAGGGATTTCCGGAGTCAAAAACATCTATCAGGACGACAATCCCATGACCGGTATCGTGATCGACCGGATTGTCGGCGGAAGGCGAGATTCGTTTACGGACATCCTCAAGGGCAAGTATAAAAATTGGAGCGTGGATTTAAGACTGGAATTGCCGCTGAGTTCTCTCCTGACTCAATCCGGGCTGGCACGCGCCCGGGCGGCTCTTGTTCAAGGCCGGCTCCAGCTCGAAAAACAAAAAAACGACATTGAGTTCGAGGTCCGGGGCATCGTCCGGGAGCTCGAGGTCAAGGCCCGGATCATCGCCTCCTCCGCCCGGTACCGGGAACTGACCGAAAAGCGGGCCGCGTCCGAAACCCGGAGGTACCGGCAGGGGCTTGTTGGAAGCGAATGGCTGTTCAATTATCGGCGGGAGTTGGACAACGCCAGGTCCGCGGAAATCCAAGCGATCGTCGAATACAGAATCGCCCTGGCCCGCCTCGACCGGATCACGGGAATTTTTCCGGCCGCCGCCCGGGTGCGGAATCCTTCTTGAAACTCGCCCGAGTCGCCGTCGAACGCCCCGTGACGACGTGGATGTTCTTTCTGAGCGTCATTCTTCTGGGGATCGTCTCGTTCCGGGAGTTGAGCATCGACCTGTTGCCGGACATCAGCTTTCCGCGCCTCGCCGTCGTGACCCAATCCGGCGGCGCGGCCCCCGAGGAGATGGAAATCTCGGTGACGGCCGTACTCGAATCAGCCGTCAGCCGTGTGCCCGGCCTGCGGCGGGTCACATCCGTATCCAAGGAAGGCCTTTCGCATCTCAATCTCGAGTTCGATTGGGGAACGAATATGGACTTCACGATGCTCCATGTCCGGGAACAGCTCGACGCAGTCCGTGACGTCCTTCCCGGGAACGTCGAGGATCCCCGGATCGTGCCTCTCGACCCTCAGAGCAAACCGATCATGACCCTGGCTTTGACCGGCGACCGCAACCTTCTCGAACTCAAGGAAATCGCCGAAGATCTGATCAAGCCCCGCCTCGAACAGGTTGAGGGGATCGGTTCGGCCGAGGTCACGGGCGGAGTCGAAAGGGAAATCACGGTCGAAGTCAATCCGGCGAAACTTGCGTTGTACAGGATGACCATCGAGGAGGTCGCCGGGCGGATCGGCGCGTTCAACAGGAGCTTGCAGGGCGGGACGATCCGAAAGGGGACTTTCAGGTATTCGCTCCGCGTGGTCGGCGAATTCGAAACGATCGACGAAATCGGCGAAATCAGTCTCCGGGTCACAAAAAAAGGCGGCGTCATCCGCCTCCAGGACGTCGCCGCCGTAAGCGAAGGCCGGAAGGAGAGGCAGGGGATTACCCGGTGGAACGGAAAGGAAAGCATCGGGCTTCAGGTTCGGAAGGAAGCCGGGGCCAACACGATCAAGACGTCGAAAGCCGCCCGGGAGGTCCTTGAACTGATCCGGAAGGAAAATCCGGGAATCGGAGTCCAGGTCGTTGCCGAGCAATCACGGTTCATCGAAGCGGCAATCGGCGCGGTCAAGCGCGAAATATTTCAGGGCGCGCTCCTGGCTTTTTTCGTTCTTCTGTTGTTCCTCCAGGAATGGAAAACGCCGCTCATCATCGACACTGTCATCCCGATCTCGGTCGTCGGAACGTTCAGTTTGATGTACTTGAGCCACATCACTCTCAACGTCATGTCGCTCGGTGGTCTGGCGCTGGGGGTGGGGATGCTTGACGATTGCGCAGTCGTCGTTTCGGAAAACATCTTCCGTCACCGGAGCCTGGGACGGAGTTTCAAGGAGGCGGCTTATATCGGGACGAAGGAAGTCGGTGGGGCAATCGTCGCCACCGCCCTGACGACGGTGCTCGTTTTTCTTCCCGTCATTTACGTGCACGGCGTGGCCGGCCGGTTGTTCAAGGACACCGCCTTAACCGTCACCTTCTCCCTGGGCGCGGCGCTCCTTGTTTCTTTGACCCTGATCGGGACGCTTCAATCCCGGGCTTTTGCCCCAACCGGGCTTCCCGGCGAACGGCCCCACCCCTGGGCCTGGGGACGCGGGCGGGCGTGGGTCCGCCTCGTCTTCCGGGTATTCAACGCTGGCTACGCCCGGTTTTGCCGGTTCAACGACCGGGCCTTGCTCTGGTGTCTCGACCACAAGATCCGGACGTTGGCGGCGACGATCCTGGTTATCGGAATGATGTTTCCGTTGGGGATGACCCTCCGCCGGGAACTGATGCCTCCGGTTCGGACGAACACCTTCGA
>CAYSGA010000280.1:0-3432 GCA_964430165.1 uncultured Eubacteriales bacterium | reverse complement strand
CTCGTCTGGCGGGGCGTCAACCTTCTTGGGGCCAATATGGCCTATGACCTTCAAAAAAACGGGTTCAAGGGGGTCGTCCACGGACGAAGCTTCACGGGATGGTACATCGGCGCCTGCGACGACACGTCCTGGCTCCACAACATCCTCGGGCTCCTGAGCGAAATGGCCTCGGTCGGGCTGGCCACGCCCATCAACATCGAACCCACCGAGATTCCGACCTCCTACACCCAGAAAAGAATCGAGTTTCCCGACCCCTGGCCGGGCGGCTGGTGGCGGCTGCGGGACATCGTCGACTACGAGCTGACGCTTTCCCTGAGCTTGCTGCGGACGGCCGCCCTGCATAAAGAGGAGTTCCTGCTCAATTCCTACCGGATGAACAAGCACTCGATCGAAACGGTCGATAAGAACCAGCCATACGCCTTCGTCGTCCCGGCCGTCCAGCACGATTATCCGACCATGCTGAAAATGCTCGACGTGCTCCAACTCGGCGGCGTCGAAATCCACCGGGCGAAAAAGGAGTTCACGGCCGAGAACCGCGTCTACCCGGCCGGCTCGTTCGTCGTGCTCATGGCCCAGCCCAACAAGCCGTTCGCCTGGGCCCTTCTCGAAAAACAAAAATATCCCGATATCCGCGAATATCCGGGCGGCCCGCCCGTCTATCCCTACGACAACGCCGCCTGGACCCTGCCGCTTCAGATGGGAGTCGTCTGCGACCAGGCCGATAAACCGTTCGACGCCGAACTGGAGAAGATCGACCGGACGCCCGCGCCCGCCGTTACGCGGCCCGGGGAAACGCCGGCCTGGCTTGTCTTCGATTCCCGGATGAACGCCTCGTTCGCCGCGGCGTTCGCCCTGCTCAAGGAAAAGGCCGAGATCCACCGGTCAAAGGAAAAAATTATCGGGACCGGCTTTGACGCGGCGCCGGGGAGTTTCATCGTCAAAAACAACCCGGCCGTCCAGAAGGCGCTCCCGGCGCTGCTGGAAAAACTGCGTGTCGCCGTTTATCCGCTGGACGACGCGGCCGCGGTTCCCAAATCGGCGCTTAAGAATCCGCGCATCGGTCTTTACCAGTCGTGGTGGAGCAGCATGGACGAGGGCTGGACCCGCTACATGTTCGACGACCTCGGCATCCCCTACACCACCCTCCACAACGCCGATTTCAAGGCGCCGAAAACGGACAAGGCCAAGGCAAAGGAGAAGGAACCGGCCAAGGTCGACCTCAAGGCCAGGTTCGACGTCATCGTCTTCGCCGGCGAATATTACGACCTCGTCAAGACCGGAAAAATCGACCCCGCGTCGCCCTGGGCCCGCTGGTTCACTCCCCTTCCTCCCGAATACGAGGGCGGCCTGGAAAAGGAAGGCATCGACAACCTCAAGGCCTTTGTCGAAAACGGCGGGATCCTGGTGACTTTGAACGAATCCTGCAAGCTGGCCATCAAGGATTTCGAGCCGCCCGCCCGCGACATTCTGGAAAAAGTCGAGCCGACAAAATTCTTTTGCCCGATGTCGATCCTCAAGATCTCGGTCGACAACGCCTCGCCCCTCGGGTACGGGATGGGCGAGACGGCGGCCGCGGTTTTCAACGGAAGTCCGGCGTTTGAAACGTGGGTTCCCCTGACGACCGATTGGGACCGGAAGGTCGTGGCCAGCTATCCCGAGGACAACATCCTGCTCAGCGGGTGGATGTCCGGCGAGGCGACCATCGCCCGGAAGGCCGCGGTGGTCGACACCAAATATAAGAAGGGACACATCGTTTTAATCGGCATCGCCTGCCAGTCCCGGGCCCAGTCACACGGAACGTACAAGTTCCTGCTCAACGCCTTGCTCTACCCGGAGATGCCGTAAAAGAGGAAAGCGCGGCCGGGCCCCTTCAGGGCCGCCGGTCATGCCGACGAAGATTTTTCCGCAGGAACCGGAGTCCTTCCCGCTGATGATTTTCGGCGGCGCCTGGAGGCGGATGGATTTTTCATACTCGGGGATGTCCCGCAACAATTTGACCGGGTCTTTCAATTTTCATTCTGTCCTCCCGGCGGTTTCTCCGGCCGCCTCCGTCTTTCCGGTCCACAAGCGGTTCACCACTTTGATCAAGATCACCCCGGTTACGACGAAGATCGCGCCGAGGATCGCGACGTAATTCCACCGGCCGTAGAGAATGTTGCCCACCAGGAATAATCCCGACCAGATCACGGCGCAACCCGTGCTCCAGCCGACGAGGGCCAGCGGGACGCTTTCGTGGGTTCCCCGGCCGTCGGCCGCGTTGAGCCCGGCCTCGGCCCGGACGGATGTCCACCCCGGCCCGAACGGTCGGACCTTTTTGTAAAAATCGATCAGCGTCTTTCTGCTGGTCCGGGGCCCGAGATACGCGGTCGCCACCCAGGAGATCGTCGTCAGGGCGACGGTGATCATCAGGGCGTAATGGGTGGGAACGGCGATCCCGGCCTTCCGCAGGACAAGAAGTCCTATGGAAACGAGGAACGAGCTGACCATCGCCACGACTTCGCACCAGGCGTTGACCCGCCACCAGAACCAGCGGACAAGATAAAGCAATCCCGTCCCGGCCCCGACCTGGAGGATGATGTCGAAGCTGTCCTTGGCCGTTTCCAGGACGAAAACCAGCGCGCTTGAAACGAAAAACAGCCCGATCGTCGCCACCCGGCCGGCCATGACATAATGTTTTTCCTTCGCGTCGCGACGGAGGAAACGGCGGTAAAAATCATGGACAAGGTAGGAGGCGCCCCAGTTGAGATGGGTCAGGACAGTCGAGGAGTTGGCCGCGATCAACCCGCCGATGATGAGGCCGAAGAAACCGATGGGCATGAACTTGAACATGGCCGGGTAGGCGATGTCATGCCCGAGAAGGGAGGGATCGAGGTTGGGGAACGCCGCCTGGATGTCGGAGAGGTTCGGAAAGACGATAAGCGAGCACAGGGCGACCAGGATCCACGGCCAGGGCCGGAGGACGTAATGGGCCAGGTTGAAAAAGAGGACCGCGCCCAGCGAGTCCCTTTCCGACTTGGAGGCCAGCATGCGCTGGGCGATGTAGCTGCCGCCGCCGGGCTCGGCCCCCGGATACCAGACCGACCACCACTGAACGGCGATGGGCATGATGAACACGGCCAGGGCAATGTCCCAGTGATTTTTAAAATCGGGGAGCATGCTCAAGTAATTCAAACCGCCCGGGCCGGTTTTGGCCGAGACGGCGGCGATCATCGCCGAAAGCCCGCCGACGTGCTTGACGGCGAACCAGGCCACGCCGATGACCGCGGTCATCATGACGAAGAACTGGATCATGTCGATGACAAGGACGCCCCACAGGCCGGAAAACGCGGCGAAAAACAAATTTAAGGCGCCGACGAGAAGGAGCGTCTCCAGCCGGCTCATTCCGAAAAGGAGGGCGGCGATTTTACAGGCGGCCAGGTTGACCGTGGCCAT
>CAYSGA010000279.1:0-3435 GCA_964430165.1 uncultured Eubacteriales bacterium | reverse complement strand
GTCGGTTCCCAGCCCAGCTTCCGGCTGTAATACCAGTCGATGTAGAAGTCCTTGAGGACGCCCGCCTCGATCATGGTCCGCTTCCTGGCGGCGAACCCGTCGCCGTCGAACAGCCGCGCCCCCTGCGCCCCCCTGATGAAAGGGTCGTCGATGAGCGTGAACTTATCGCTTCCGATCTTCTGGCCTTTCTTGTCGGCGAGGAACGATTGCTTCTGCTGGATGCTCCGGCCGAACATGGCCTGCATGAACCCGTCGCCGAAGCGGGAAACGATCCGATTCTCGATGATGACCGGGAGCGTCTCGGTCTTGAGCTTCCTGGCGCCGAACAGGGCCAGGGTTCGCCGGGCCGCCTCGGCTCCGATCTCCTCGGGCCGGGGCATATCCTTGCGCCGCAGGGTCACGGCGAAGCTGTACTCGGCCGGCCGCCGGTCGCCCTCGTCCTTGCCCGTCATCTCGGCGCTGCCGACGAAGTAGGTGACCGCCGAGTAGCCGTCGAAGCCGTTGCTTGTCATCATCAGGGACTCGCCGTATCCGTCGGTCGACCCGGCCGTGACCGAGATGACCTTGTCACCGCCCTTGGCCAGACAGGCCTCCTCGACGGCCTTGACGAAGGCGTGCCGCTCCTCCGGAGTCAAGCTTCTATAATCGGGATCGACCAGTCCCAGGTCGATCTCCTGGCGCCCCTGGTAATATTTCGAGTCGGGCAGGCTCCGGAAAGGATCCTCGGCCAACAGCCTGGTTTGGGCGACGGCCCGGCCGATAAACTCCTGCAGCGCATCCTTCCTCAGGTCCGAAGTGCTCATGGCGGAATAGCGCCCGTTGACGAAGACTTCCAGGGACAGGCCCTTGGTGGAGGCCTCCTTGATATTCTCCGGCTTGCGGTCCCGGTAGCTGATTTCGACGGTCCGCTCGCTGTCGATCCCGATCCGGCAGGCGTCGGCGCCGGCCGCCCTGGCCGTCTTGATCCCGGCTTCCGCGAGGTCGTACATTTCCTGTTTCATCGTTCCTCTCCTTTTCTCAAGACCGGGTTCCGCCGACCGTCAGCGACTTGATCAGGCAGGTCGGCTGCCCGAATCCGCAGGGCGCGGCCTGGCCGTCCTTGCCGCAGGCGCCGGTTCCGCCATAATTGAACGCGAAGTCGTCGGCGATCATGATTGTGTTGGCCAGCATCTTGGGCCCGTTCCCCATGATGTTGACGTCTTTGATCGGCGCACCCAGCTTTCCGTTCTCGATCATCCGGCCCTGGGAGACGAAGAAGGCGAAGTCGCCCTCGCCGATCTTGACCTCGCCGTTGCTGACGCCCTGGACGTAGATGCCCTTGCCGGCGGTTTTGATGACCTCGTCGGGCGTCGCCGGACCGGCCTCCATGTACGTGTTTCTCATCCGGGGAATCGGGTAATGCTGGTAGCTCTGGCGGCGGCCGTTGCCGGTCGGCTTGACGCCGTAGGCCTTGGCCGAGATCTTGTCGTGGAGGTAGCTCGTCAGGATGCCCTTGTCGACCAGGATGGTCCTCTGGCCGGGCGTGCCCTCGTCGTCGACGTTGATCGAGCCGAGGAGGCCCGGGACGGTTCCGTCGTCGACGATGGTCACGAACGGCTCGGCGACCTTCTTCCCGATCATCGTCGTGTAGGTGGAGATCTTCTTGCGGTTGAAATCCGCCTCCATACCGTGCCCGATCGCCTCATGGAGGAGAATCCCGGTGACGCCGGGACCCAGAACGACCGGCATTTCGCCGGCCGGCGGCTGGATGGCGTCGAACAGGACGAGGACCCGGTCGACGGCTGTCCTGGCGATCTCGTCCACGAGCGAAGGCGTGAAATAGGCGAACTCGCGGCGGCCGCCGAAGTTCCAGCCGGCCCGCTCGCGCTTGCCGTTCTTCTCCGCGACCACGGTGGCGGCCAGATAGGTCCGCGGCTGGAGGTCCTCGGCCTTGATGCCGTCGCTGGTGACGATCAGGATTCTTTTCTGCTGGTCATGGAACTGGGCGCTGACCTTGATGACCAGAGGAGAGAGGGCGAAACAGCGGTTATTGACGGTTTGAACCAGGGGGAGCTTACTCTCCAGGGGAACCGCGCTGAGCAGGATCTTCAAAGGATAATGGTCGGCGGTCTTGAGGCGGGTAAAGACCGGAGCGGGTTTCGTCGCGGCGCCGTTCGCGATTGTCGCGGCGGTCGCGGCCGCGGCCAGCATGGACTTCTCGACGAACTCCTGGGTGAAGCCGTAGCCGACCTGGTCGCCCTTGACGGTCCGGATGCCCACGCCCAGGGCGACGTCGCTATAGGCGCGATTAACCTTGCCGTCCTCGAGCATCAGGTAATTGCTGAGGGTGTGCTCGAAATAGAGGTCGGCGTAATCGCCGCCCTTGGCCAAAGCTTCGGCCAGGATCTTGCGGCAGGCGGCGTCCGTTACGCCGAACTCCCGCTCGAAATAGCCCAAGGCGTCGGATTCCGCGCCGGGCATGGACAGACCGAACAAGCCCTTGCCGAGCACGGGGACCGCGACCGCGGCGGCGGCCGCCGTGGCGCCGGTCTTCAGAAAGGAGCGCCGGCTGATCGTTGTCATGGATCCCTCCTTAATAGATTGAAAATAATAGAGAAATGGGGCGGTAAGTCTGGATAGGCGAGGCCGGAACGTGTAAAAATCATCCCTACATTCTCAAATACGTATCCGGAGGGGAAAAAGTTGCGACCGGTTTATTGAAAAAAAATCAGGAACGGAATGAAAAACAGGGAACAAACAGCGAGACGCAATACCCGTTTTTCCAGTTTAGAAGGCTTGTCCGGCCGCGGGGTCGCCTCTCTGTGATGTGGGCTTTTGATAGGAAGTTGCCGGAAAGGATTTTCCCATTGAAAGATGTGAATAATTGATATAATCAGCGTTACTCACGTGCAGGAGAAGATGCTCATGCTCAAGGCCGTGAACATCGAAAAGTGCTTCGGCCGATTCCTCGATACGTTCTCACCCAAGATCGTGGCGGAGCTCAACGGCCAGCAGGTCAAGCTCGTCCGGGCCGAAGGCGATAAGGTCCCTTGGCACGTCCATAAGGCCGAGGATGAGTTGTTCCTGGTGCTCGATGGATCGCTTGAAGTCCATGAAAGAAGTGGTTTGGTGAGATTGAATCCGGGCGAATTCTGTGTGGTGGCGCGGGGCTTTGAGCACAAAGTCGTTCCCCTCGGTAAGGCCAAATTGCTCTTATTCGAGCCGGCGGGCATCGCCCACACGGGCCGGGTGCGCGCCGAGATCACCAAAGACCGCTTCGATCGTTTGGATATCGAGGAGAAGGATGGAAGATAGGCCTTCCGGCGCCGCTGGCCCTGTTCGGGAATCTTCCTGGCCAGGAAAAATTGATTAGCGGATTTCCGTAAGCACATCGTGATGTAAAAAACCGTAAGGACATCGAGATGCGTTTTGATTATCACGTAGACTTCTTCCCAT
>CAYSGA010000278.1:0-3440 GCA_964430165.1 uncultured Eubacteriales bacterium | reverse complement strand
CGGAAAGTCGCCATCCCGTAAGTCGGCGGCTCCGCCATGCCGCGGTTTCTGAAGGAACGAAAAAACGCGCTCGTTGTGGCCGGGCTGATGTTCGTCCAGGCGGTCTTTCTTTCGCTCCAGATTCCCCTCGGCGAGGAAGCGAGCCTTTTCGAACGGGCGGCGTTCGCCGTGTTCGCCCCGGTCCAGCACGGGATCCGGGGTTTACTTCGGGGAAGCGGGGACCTCTGGAATCGCTATATCTATCTGCGGCGTGTCGAGGAGCAAAACCGGGATTACCGCGACGAATTGTTCCGCCTCCGGCAGGAAAACGCCCTTCTCCGCAACGGCCTGGGCCGCCTGGAAAACCGGGAGGCGGCGGCCGTGTTTCTCCGGGGGCTTCACCGGGCGTTCGTTCTGGCCGACGTCATCGGCATCGACGCGGTCCATCCTTACAAGTCGATCGTCATCGACCGGGGGGCGCGCCACGGGCTTCGGAACCAAATGCCGGTGGTTGACGCCCGGGGCCGTCTCGTCGGGCGGGTCATCGCCCCGATCAGCGCCGGTGAAGCGACCGTCCAACTCGTCACCGACAACCTCAGTTCGGTCAGCGTCCGCGGCGAGGACCACCCGGTTTTGGGGATCCTGAGCGGCGACTCTGTCACCGGCCGGGCCTGGATGACATATGTCCCCGCCTCCGACGAATCCCTGGCCGAAAACGAGGCCTTGACGACGACCGGGGTCGACCGTGTTTTCCCGCCGGGGATTCCGGCCGGGACGATCATTTCCGTCCGGACGGACGGGTCGCTTTTTAAAAAGATCGCCGTCCAACCGGCCTTCGATTTTCGCGACCTGGCGGTCGTCGCCGTCCTGACCGGTCCGTTCGGGGGGGAAGAATGAAAAGCTGGATTGCCGGGGGGATCGGGGTCGTCGCGGCGGTTCTCGTCTTTTCGATCCTCCGCCCGCTTTCGGCGCCCGCGGATCTGGTCGTGGATGTGTTTTCCGTGGCCGTGCTCGTCTTCGGAACGTTGCAGGGAGAGGTGCCGGGGGCCGTCTTCGGCGCCGTCTGCGGCTTGATCGTCGACGCGTTTTCCCTCGGCGTCTTCGGCCTTGCGGGCCTGAGCCTGGTGCCCGGCGGGTTTCTGGCCGGATACGTGTCCCGGAAAATCAACATCCAGTCCTTCTTCCGGACGTTCGTGTTTTTCATCGTCTTGGCCGTCGGGATGTTCGCCGCTTGGGCCGGCCTGACGGTGCTCGTCGGTCGAAGCCCCCTGCCCTGGTCCGGAGGCCTCGTCGTCCTGCGTCCGGTGGTTTCGGCCGTCGCCGCCTCCGCGATTTACGAAGGAATCCGCCGGATCAAAGCCCGTCATGAGCGATAAAGGCATTTATGAGGATTTCTCCCTGGTCCGCCGCCGGTCCGGCCGCGTCTTCATCGCCGTCGCGGTTTTGTGCGGCCTCGCCCTCGTCGCGTATTGGAAAATCCAGATCCTCGACTTTAAAAAATTCGATGCCTTGGCTGCCGCCAACCGGACGAGGGACATCGTCCTCCCGGCTCCGCGGGCGATTTTAACCGACCGGACGGGCGCGATCATTCTGGCCGATAACCGGGCGGCCTTCAAGGCCTCCTTCATCCGGGAAAACACCCGGGATGAAGCGGGATCCATCGCCCGGATCGCCTTGCTGCTCGGCCTGGAAACGTCCGTCGTCTCGGCCCGCATCAGGAAATACGAATCGTGGTCGGCGTTCCGCCCGATCGTCATCAAGGACAAACTGACGTTAGAAGAAGTGGCCCGGATCGAAGCCCGGAAAAACGACCTTCCGGAAGTGATCATTGAAACCGAGCCGCGGCGGATCTACCCGTTCGTCTCCCTGGGTTCCCACGTGCTCGGCTACCTGCAGGAAGCCGACGCGGACGACTTGAAAGCCCACCCCGAAAAACTGCGCCCCGGCGATATGGTCGGAAAAATGGGGATCGAGGGGGCTTACGACGGCCGAATCGCCGGCCGGGACGGGCGGCTCGTCGAGATTGTCGACAACCTCGGCCGCAAGCAGGGCGAACTCGAACGGGTCGAACCGCAGCCCAGCTCGAAACTCGCCCTGACGATCGATTACGACCTTCAGGTCAAAGCCGAGGAACTCCTGGCCGGCCGGGAAGGCGCTATCGTCGTTCTGGACCCGGTTACTGGCGAAATTCTGGCTCTGGCCAGTTTCCCGACGTTCGACCCCAACAAATTCATCAACCGTTTCACTCCGGAGGAATGGCAGGCTTTCGTTCAAAATCCGGACAACCCGCTTCTCAACCGCGCCCTTCAAGGTTTGTATTCGCCCGGTTCGTTGTTCAAGCCGGTCATGGGGATCGCGGCCCTCGATTCCCGGACCATCGGTCCGGACACGACGTTTTTCTGCGGAGGGGCGATCGAAATCTACGGGGCCGTCCGCCACTGCTGGAACGAGGCCGGCCATGGGGCGCTCTCCCTTCGCGACGCGATCCGCTATTCTTGCAACATCTTCTTCTATCAGCTCGGCCGCCGGATCTCTGTCGATACGATCGCCCGTTACGCCGGCCTGATGGGGCTGGGGCGGAAAACCGGCGTCGACATCGCCGGGGAAAAGGAAGGACTGGTGCCGTCCACCCAATGGAAGAAAACGACCCGGGATGAGGAATGGTTCCCCGGGGAGACGATTTCCGTGGCGATCGGCCAGGGCCCGCTCCAGACAACGCCGATCCAAATAGCGGCCATGACCGCCCGTCTCGCCAACCGAGGCAAAGGGATTCTGCCCCATCTTCTCCGCGACGCTCCGGGGGGCATCGCCGATGAACCTCCGTCGACTATCCCCGCCTCGGTCTTTGAACAGGTGATCGAAGGGATGTGGCGGTCGGTCAACGAGGGAGGGACCGGCCAAGCCGCCCGTGTCGACGGCTTTACGGTCTGCGGAAAAACCGGTTCGACCCAGACGATCAGGAGGGAAACCGCCGACCGGATCTCGGCCGGGGCCAAGGTCAAAAAAACGCACTCCTGGTTCACGGGGTTCGCCCCCCGAACCCGGCCTCAAATTGTCGTCACCATCCTCATCGAGTACGGAGGCGGGGGAGGGGCCACGGCCGCCCCGGTCGCCAGGCAATTGTTCGCTCTTTACAAATCGAAACATGATCAACCGCGTCCAACTCCGGGAAATTGACTGGGTCCTCGCGGCGTTGATCGTCGTGAACACCCTTGTCGGGATTCTCCTGATCTACAGCGCATCCTTCTACGGAAGCGGCGGCGGGTATGCCTGGAAACAACTCCTTTGGATGGGTGCGGGATTGCTGGTTTTCTTTTTAGTGATTTCCATCGATTACCAAACCTGGATGGCCTTTTCGCCCTACCTCTACGGCCTGTTTCTCTTATTCATGACCGGGTTGTTCCTTTTCGGCCACACGGTCGCGGGCTCGCGCAGCTGGATCCGGATCGCCTTCATCGGCT
>CAYSGA010000277.1:0-3450 GCA_964430165.1 uncultured Eubacteriales bacterium | reverse complement strand
CTTGGAAATATCGACCCAGGTTTTCCCGTAATCGTCGGATTTCCAGACGTAGGGAGTGACATCGTCGTCCCGCTTGCCGTTTTGGGTCATGTAAACCGTGGACATTTTGTGCTGAGAGGCGACCAGGCGCGATACCCATTTCTGGTACGGCAGCCCGGCGTTGAGGGACGTCCATTTTTTGCCGCCGTCCTTCGTCACCCAGACGTTTCCGTCGTCGGTCCCGGCGTAGATCAGGCCGTACTTGAGCGGCGATTCGGAAAGGGCAAAGAGCGTGTGATAGGGAATGTCGCCCTGTTCGGACGGAACCGCCGCGGTCAGGTCCGGGCTGATCTTCTCCCAGGTGTCGCCCCGGTCGAGCGACCGGAAGACGAACTGCATGCCGTGATAGATGATGTTGGGATTGTGGGACGAAATGAGGAAGGGCGCCAGCCATTGGCCGCGGAGGCGCGGTTCGTCTTCATATTGCGCGGGCAGGATCGTCTTGCCGGCCGGGTAGCCCGGGAACGGGCCCGGCTTGCCGTAATCCGAACGTTCCAGCGTGCCATAGAAGCCGGCGGAATAAACGATGTTCGGGTCCGTCGGGTCGATCGCGTGATGGGACCCCTCGCCGCCCGGCGCCCTTTCGTACTCCTGCGGCTCGATCTTATCGCGGCCCTTGCTCAGATCGACCTTCGCCCGGAAGCTGCCGTGGTCCTGCATCGAACCGTAAACGCGGAACGGCGTGTCCATGTCGTAATTGAGGTTGAAGAACTGGCCGACCGGAAGCGTGTCCTGGAAGTACCTCCAGGTCCGGCCCCTGTCGTACGAGACGTTCAGCCCCTGGTCGAAGCCGTTGAGGAGGTAATTGGAATTCTCCGGGTCGATCCAGAGGGCGTGGTGGTCGCCGCCGTTCGTCCGGATGCGGGCGAAGGTCTTGCCGCCGTCGCGCGAGACGTGGAGGGAGAGGCCCATGGTGTAGACCGTGTTTTCATCGTTGGGGTCGACGCGGATCTGGCCGAAGACCCAGCCGTACGTGTTGGAATGGCGCTCCATGTATTTTTTCTGTTCCGGCGTCAGGCCGCTCGTCTGGGCCCAGGTTTTGCCGGCGTCGTCGGAGCGGTAGACCGTCGCCCCTTTGATGATGCCCGCCGACGGGAGCCCGTAGGAATCGGCCATCTCGTCCGCGTTGGGATCGCGGGCTTTTTCGTAATTATCAACGAAGGCGTACAGGACGTCCGGCTTGGTCGCGCACAAATCGATCCCGATCCGGCCGCGGTATCTCGCCTCCGGGAGGCCGGCGTTGACCGGCGTCCAGGTTATGCCGGCGTCGGTGGTTTTCCAGATCCCGCTGCCGGAAGAGGCGGCGGTGTTGCGGGGGTCGTTCCATTTTTTCCGCGTCCGCTGCCAGGTCGCGGCGTAGAGGGTGTCGTTGTTCCGGGGATCCATGACCAGGTCGCCGGCCCCCGTTTCGTTGTCGACGAACAGGACCTTGTCCCAGGTCTTGCCGCCGTCGGCGGTCTTGAAGACGCCCCGGTCGGGATTCTGCGTCCATTCCGTCCCCCCGGCGGCGACGTAGACGACGTCGGGGTTCTTAGGGTGGACGACGATCCGGGCAATGGCGCCCGTCCCGGCCAATCCGCTGTGTGTCCAGGTTTGGCCGCCGTCGGAAGAACGATAGACGCCGGCGCCGGATTGGGACGAGCGGAAGATGTTCGCTTCCCCCGTCCCGATCCAGACCTTCTCCGGGTCGGAGGGAGCCAGGGCGATATCGCCGATGGCCGTGGACGGTCCCTGGTCGAACACCGGGGCCCAGGTCGTCCCTTCGTTGACGGTTTTCCAGGCACCGCCGGAGGCTGTGGCGACGTACATCGTGTATGTTTTTCCCTTGGGCGAAGCGACGGCGACGTCGATGCACCGGCCGCTGATGTTTTTCGGCCCGAGGAACTGCCATTTCAAATCCTTGAATTTCGAGGCCGCCTTCATCTCCACGTTTTTTTCATAAAGCTGGAGGCGGACCGCCGGATCGGTGTTGGCGATCCGGACGGGTTTTTTCTGCTGGGGAAAGATGAGGACCGCCAGGACGAACACGGTAAGAGAGAGGGTAAAAATGCGTTGAAAGCGTCGGAACCGCATGAAGGACCTCCATTTCAGAAAAGTCGCGGCCTGCGGGTGGCCCGCCCGCAAGAACGCGGTCTTTTAATTCTAATCCGATCAGAGCCGGCGGGCAAGAACGGAGAAGGCTGGAATTAAAACGACGAGACGCGCCTGGTTTGACTTCATGATAAACCTATAATAACCTTCCCCTTTCATGAATTTGCCGAATGCCCTGACCTCGCTCCGGATCTTCCTGATTCCCTTTTTCATGTTTTTTTTGCTCGTCGATTTCAAGGGGAACGAATGGGCGGCGTTCGGCGTTTTTCTGTTCGCCACGTTCACCGACACCGTGGACGGCCTGCTGGCCCGGCGGACGAACAAAATCACCACCCTCGGCCAGTTGCTCGACCCGATTGCCGACAAGCTCCTGATGACGGCCGCGTTCGTCTGCCTCGTCGGCGTGGGCCGCGTTCCGGCCTGGATGGCCGTGGTCATCATCGGCCGGGAGGTCGCGGTCACAGGTTTCCGGGCGATCGCGGCTTCCAAGGGCGTCGTCATCGCCGCCTCCTGGCAGGGCAAGATCAAAATGCAATTGGAAACCGGCACGATCGCCCTGCTGATTCTCGGGGAAGGCATCCTCGGGAAATACTGGGTCATCGGGAAAATCGGCCTCTGGCTGACGATGGCCATGGCCCTCTATTCAGCGGCCGAATACTTCGTCAAGCACGGCCGCGATATCGTTCTCGAAAAATAAATCGGAAAATAAATCGGTGCCAGGTTACTCATTCCCCTAATTTTAATTAGGGGAATGAGTAACCTGGCACCGATTTAGCACCGATTTAAAGGGCGGCGGCAGCCTTGTCCAACGATTCGGAATCCTCGATGCTATAGACCGCGAACGGATGCGGCCAACCCTTGCCGATCCGCTTGATCAACCCGCAGAGAACCCTCCCGGCGCCTAACTCGACAAACGCGTCGATCCCCTCCCCCGCGACCGCGTCCATCGATTTCGTCCACAAAACGGGTCGGCTGACCTGCCGCTTAAGGGCGTCGCGGGCCTCATCCCCGGTCCGGATCATCCGGGCGTCGACGTTGGTGACGACCGGAAACGCCGGGTCGCGGAACTCGACCGCGTCCAGGTCCGCGGCCAGCCGTTCTTCCGCTCCTTTCATGAGCGAGGAATGGAACGGGGCGCTGACCGGCAGCAGGATCGATTTCACGCTCCGGACGTTTCTAACGACGTCCTCGACGGCCGCCTTGTGTCCGGAGATGACGATCTGTTCGGGGCTGTTCCAGTTAGCGATTTGGACCTGTCCGCCCGCTGCCCGCTCGCAGGCGGTTTTAACGGCTTCGTAATCCGCCCCCAGGAGCGCGGCC
>CAYSGA010000276.1:0-3460 GCA_964430165.1 uncultured Eubacteriales bacterium | reverse complement strand
GGGCGCCGAAGAGCCGCTTGATGGTCGCGTCCATGAAGGAGGCGGGCGTCCTCTCCCGGGCGTCGCCGAGCTTGCTCCGCAGGAGCGGGTTCCAGAAATTTGCGGTTACCGTCCGGCCGAAGCGGCGGTTCAGCCATTCCAGGGCGGCCGGTTCCCCCGGTCCGCCGGGAGAAGCCGACCTCGAGGTCCGGATAATCCCCCATCCCAGGCGCAACTTGGCCCAGGGGGAGAGGAACGGGAACCGGAGGAAATCCGCAATTGAGGCGAAGGGAACAAGACGTCCGCGGCCGAAAAATCCGGCCCGCGACGGACGCCATTCGATCTCCCCTTCCAATCCGAGGTTGCCGAGAAAAGCGAGGGTGGCCCGGTCGGACGGAAGGATGACGTGATAGAAGCGGTCGGCCGTGGTCTGAGCGATCGGGACGGAGGCGCAGAGCCCGCCGAGCCCTCCGGCTTTCTCAAAAAGCGTCACTCGGAAACGGCCCGATCGGGCCAGGGCGAGGGCCGCGGCCGTTCCCGAAAGGCCGCCTCCGGCGACGGCGATTGTTTTTTTCGGCGGCGTGTCCGGCGGCGACGGCATCACGGAATCCTAAATCTTCCGCAACGGTGTGGGAAGCTGAATGCGGTCGCTGTCCCCCTTGGTGCTGTCGCGATAGGTGATGCTGGCCAGATAGAAGAGCTCCGCAAAATAGCGTTTTTTCTGAAGGGCGAGAAGGCCGAGACTGATCATTTGGATGGCGACCATCAGGATGATCCCGCCGACGATGAAAGCGTGGGGGGCGAATTGGAACGCCTGGCTGATCGCCTCGGACAGCCGGAAACCGAGGGACAACCCTTTCGGGGCGAGGGACGCATAAAACTTGATCGTGTGCCGGACAGCCCAGAAGAGAGGGTAAAGGGAGAGGAAAAAGAGAATGAATCCGGGAATGATGTAAAACAGAAACGGCCGGAAAAGAAACCCGGAAACGAGGCTTTGGATGACGCTCCGTATCAACCGGGCGTTGGAAACCCTCCGCCGGGGGCGCTTTCCGCGGCCTGTCTGTTCCGTCCAATCCAGCACTGCCGGGATTTCGACGATCCGGGCCCGAAGGATCTTGGCCTTGTTGATGATCTCCGGGTTGATGTCCACGTCCATCGCCCACAGGCTCAAGGACCGGATGAACGGGCCGTCGTAAGCCCGGACCATCCCGGTGATGTTGGTCAGCTTGTCCGAGAAGAAGTCGTGAGTTGCCATGCGGCAGAGAAACCAGTTGGCGAGCCGGCTTAAAAACCGGCGGAAAAACGGGATGGACACGTTCCGCCCGCCCTTCGCGTACGGCGAGGCGATGACGATTTTCGCCCGGCTCGTTTTCATTTTTTCGATCAGACGGCCGATGTGCTCAGGGGCGTAGCTCAGGTCGGCGTCGATGACGACGACGATGGCTCCGAGGCTCCCGTGGAAGGCCGTCCGGAGGACCTGGCCGAGACGGAAATTGAATTGATGGTGATAGACCCGGACGTCGTCGCGCCCGGCGGCGAAGGCCTCGGCGATGTCCGCGGTGTTGTCGCTGCTTCCGTCGTTGATGATCAGAATTTCGAACCGGTAGTCGGTCAACGTCCGGAGGTATTGGTCCAGACGGCCCAGGTTCCGCTCCAGGTCGGACGCCTCGTTATAGGCCGGGCAGATCACGGAGACCAGAGGACGTCGATCAATCGTGGTCATCAAACACCTCTCGTGGGAAGCGCGGGGGAGCGAAGGCACCTTTCGGCATACGCGCCCAGAGGTAGAATATCAAAATATTCGGAAAAAATATCGAGAACTTCTAGGACAAGGCCCCGTTTTTTTTGCCGGTTCATGGCCATGGCCGGGAAAAAGGCCAAGGCCGGGGCGTCTTCGCCGGAGAGAAAATCGAGGGGATGGAGGAGAAAACTAACCCCGGCCCTGGCGGCCCGGCAGGCGGCCAGCGCCGTCCGGAAATACGACCGCATCAGGAGGGGCGAGATCCCTCCGAGGTAGAGGAGATAACTTAAATGAAACGGCGTTTTCAGAACCGGCATCGTTGTGACCGGGATCTCCAGAAGCGACGTCCGCTCCGATAGGCGCCAGAGGTAGGGCCGGACGGGCCGAAGGCCTTCGGCCATCCCGCCGAACAACTCCCGGCGTTCTTCTTTCTGGCGCTCGGTCAGCCGGGACTGGGTGAAATAATAGAGACGGCCCAGGGGGCCGATGAATGTCGGGAACGTGGACGCGTCGTAGAGATAATCCCGGGCGGCCAGAATCCGCAGCAGGTCCGCGCTCCAGCTGAAGCCCGGGCCTCGAAAACCGCGGGGCCGCAGGCCTGTCGCCCGGAGGATCGCGTCCTCGGCCCGGACGATTTCCTCCTCGATCTCCTCCTTCGTTTTTCGATGGAGCCAGGGCTCGTGATCGAACGAATGGTTTCCGATTTCGTGGCCGGCCTTGACGATCATTTGCAAGGGGGCGCGATTCCTTTCCTGGACCGCGTCGCGCCCGACGATGAAAAAAGCGGCCCGGAGGCGCCGTTTGTCGAAAAGGTCAAGGACGTCGGGAATGAGGCGGCCAAGATAGGACGGGTAATCTTCCCACCCGCGGTCGCCGTGCGTCTTCATATAGGACCAGAGGTTGTCCAGGTCGAAGGAAAGACCGGCCGCCGCCCGTCCCGTCGGCTCGCTCATGGGGCCGTCTTTCCCCGGCGTCGGGACAAGTCCAGGCTTTTTTCCGCCAGCCGGAGGGCGGATCCTCGAAACACCGGGAGCGAGTCGACGAGGGCGGGCGGAACGAGCCGACAACCGGTGACGCACGTGGCGGCCAGCCGGCTGATGTCCTCGAAGACGAGGCGGTTTCCGGCGTCGGGGTAGGCCGTGTTGACGAATTCGACGAACGCTTCGATTTCCAGGGCGACGCCGCGTTCAACCGCCCGGAAACTCTCGAGGGAGAAGTCGGTCAATTCGGGGGAGGGTGCGGCGCGCCCTTTTCCCAAACCCGGAATCCCCGGTTCTTCGGTCCGGGTGTGAAGGTGACAGCCGTCGAAGACGGCCGGTTTTCCCGGAAAGGCCCGGAGGATTCTCGGCCATTCCCGCCGGTAATAATCGTGGGCGGCGCAGACAACGACACCGTCTTGGCCGAAAAGAGCGTGATCGATGTCCCGGGTGAAGGAACCGGAGAGGCCGGTCCGTTCGAGGTTTTGGTCTTCGGGGCGGACGTAAGGATCGTGAAGGACGACCCGGGCGCCGCGGCGGATGAGTTCGGCCGCGAGGGTCAAGGTCGGGGAGTTGCGGGTGTCCTCGGAATTCGGGCGGTACGCCGTTCCGAGGAGGGCAAACTTTTTTCCGGCCGGCGGTCCCCACAGGTCGGAAATCCGGTCGGCTGCGTAAACGGGGGAGGCGTCGTTGATCCGCCGCGATTCGAGAATGAGGCTTGCCGACAGATCCAGGCCGGATTCGATCATCCGCCAGAGCAGGA
>CAYSGA010000275.1:0-3501 GCA_964430165.1 uncultured Eubacteriales bacterium | reverse complement strand
GTCTCGATGGACCTCCCGGCCGGGAGTTTCGACGCGTTGGCCGCTCTTTTGGACCGTGGCCGTGACGGCGAAGTGTCTCGGCCGTGAGTTCGAACTGGGACAGGTCAATCTCCTAATCCTTCTTTTAATGGTCCTAATGGTTCGGGAAGCAGCCGCCGGAAGGGAGCTTACGGCCGGTTTTTTTTGGGGGCTTTCGCTGTTGTTCAAGCCCTACGCCGTGATTTTTCTGCCGTACTTGATCCTGAAGAAAAAATGGACGACGGTCGCCGCCGGGACGGCCGCGTTTCTCGCGGGCTTGTCCGTTCCGGTTCTCGTTTACGGCGGAGCGGGAAACGGGACCGTCCTCGGCGAGTGGCTGCGTTCCCTGGCCGGGTCCACCCCCGGTCTCCTTTGGGTCGGGGACAACGCCTCCCTTTATGCCTTCATCGCCAAAACGTTCGGCCTGACTTCGGCCGCCGAAGCGATGGTCGCCGGCGGCGTTTGCGCCGCGGCCTTCGGCGTCCTGTTCCTATGGATGACCCTTCAGGGGCCCAAGGAAAAAATCCCGGGAGCGGCGTACGCGGAAGCGTCGGTTCTGATGATGCTCATCCCGATGCTGTCCCCGCTGGGCTGGAATTACAATTATCTCTACGGCCTGCCGGCGGTCTTTATTTTGCTGACCGCCCTGCCCCGATTCCGCCGCGTCGAACGAGTCGTCCTCATCGTCGATTTCATCCTGATCGGCGGAACGCTCCGGGAGGTTCTGGGAAAAACGGCCTTCCGATTTTATCAGGGACGATCCCTGGTCGTCCCCTGTTTTCTGTTCCTTTTATGGATGCTGTTCGTCGCCCGCCGCCGTCGTTACCTTTGAAAAAAAAGAGGGGCGTGGCCGAAACCGCGCCCCCGGGATAAATTACGGATTTACTTCTTCCCCAGAATCTCCTTCACCAGGGGTTTGGCGTCGTAGACGTTTGTCAGGGCTTCGATGATGCCTGCCGCATGGACCATAACCGAACGGTTCAGCGTGTCGGTATAGACGAACCGCGCGGGCAGACTCTGGATGTTGCCGTCGAAGAGGACGCCCATGAACTCGCCCTTCCGGTTGACGACCGGGGAACCCGAATTCCCGCCGATCGAATCGCACGTCGCGACGAAATTGATCGGGGTGTCGAGCTTGACCTTCGTTTTCCGGGAAAGGAAAGACGCCGGAAGCGCATAAGGATCTTTGTTGCCGTTTCTCGAGGAGAGGTCATAGAGCCCTTTGAACGTGGTGGACGAGGGGATCTTTTTTCCGTTCTCGACATATCCCTTGACCGCGCCAAAGCTGAGCCGGAGCGTCCCGGTCGCGTCGGGCGGGATCGTCGTTCCCTTGAGCTTGAACAAAGCCTGGGTGATCAAGGCCCCGTTCCGGGTTTCGACGGATTCCACTTCCTGTTCATACCGTTTGCGGATGCCGCGGGACAAGGGGTCGACGAGCCAGGCCAGCTTGATCATCGGGTCCTCGGACAGGTAAACGGCCTGAAGGCCTCCGTCGAGGTAGGATTTCCGAACCTCGGGGTTTCCGAGTTTCGTCCCGGCGACGAGCTCCTTGGCCACGTCCTCGGCCAATCGTCCGGCGAACAGCCACTTGACCTCGGTCAGGGAGCCGAATTCTTTTTGCAGCTGGATGAGGGAATCGGTCAGGTTGAACGCTTCGAGATCGTCGAAAATGGGCCTCGCGGCCGTCAGCCGCCGGGTGAGGGCGGGAAGGGCGGTTTCCTGGTATTCGCGCAGCCGCTCGGCGTCGGGCTTGCCTTTTTCGACGGCGAGACGGACGAGCGTCCGGGCGGTTGAAAAATACGTCGTGGAAAATCCGGCGCCGCCCTCGAAAAAGCGGTAGGTTTTGTAAATGGCGGCGAAGGCTTTTTGGGCCTGGGCGATTTCATCCCAGGCCGGCCCGTAGAGTTTTTCGCTTTCTGGATCGCGGCGGACGGCCTCCCGGAGGGCTGTTTCCTCCTTGAGTTTTTTCTCCATCAAGGCCGGGTCGAGAAGGCCGGATTGATATCCGGTCACGGCCTTGAGGCCGTTTTCGATCCCGAACAGGGCGCCCTGGGCGTTGCGGGCCGCTTCGCCGCCGCGGCGGCTGAAATACTTCAAGCCGGCCCGCCTCCGCTCGTAGTTGGCGAGCGTCCAGGGATAGCTGACATCCCGGAGGAATTCGAGCTGGGCATAAGTCAGGAGCCGGCCGGTGGATCCGGGATGGCCGGAGACCAGGACAAGGTCCCCCTCCTTTTGTCCGGAGGTGTTCCATTTCAAATAATGAGGGGTTGCGTACGGCGCGTCGTTTTCGTAAAGACGGAACAGGCTGATGTCGAGGTCGTAGCGGGGATAAGTGAAATTATCCTGATCTCCCCCGAAGAAAGCGATCGAGTTTTCCGGGGCGAAGACGAGGCGGACGTCGGTTAAGACCTTGTACCGGTAGACGTGGTACATCCCTCCGGAAAAGAGATCGACGACCGAACACCGCAGGCCGGTTTTCTCACCCTCTTCCTTTTCCATGGCCGCGATTTCCCGGTTCCGGGCTTCGGCCGCCTCGGCCGCGGTCATTTCCGGACGTTCGACGGCCTTGACCCGGGCGGTGACGTCCTCCAGTCCTTGGAGGACGGCAAGTTCCATCCCGGGAACCTTGAGCTCCTCGGCCCGGGTCCGGGCGTAAAACCCGGTCTTCACGAGGTCCTTGTCCTGGGTGCTGAGCTGTTGGATCGCGCCCAGGCCGACGTGATGATTGGTCAGGACGAGGCCGTCGGGGGAGACGAAGGAACCCGAGGCGCCTCCGAACCGGACGGAGGACAGGCGGACATGATCGAGCCATTCGGGCGTGACGACGAAATTATAGTTCGCCTTCAGGATCTGCGCCGGCGGCATGTTGAACAGCCAGAGGCCTTCGTCGGCAAACGCCGATCCGGCCAGAGCGAGGGCCAGAATCCCGATAAAAATTTTCCCGCGAAGTGTTTTCATGAATGCTCCTCTCTCGAAGAGGTTAATCTACCATAAACGAGACGGTCTGGAAAGCGAGGGGTACGTTGGGGTTCATCGCTCGAGGACGACGACCGCGACGGCGTGATCGGCCAGGTGGGTCAAGGAGACGTGAGCGCGAATAAATCCGTAATCTTTCCCGTCCCGAACCGACAGGATCGGTTGGCCCGAGGGCAGGTTGACGACCTCGACGGATGTCCAGGGGACGCGGTGGCCCAGGGCCTTGATGAACGCTTCCTTGGCCGCGAAACGGGCGGCCAGATGTTGAAAACGGTTTTTTTTGCCTTCGCAATAAGCGATTTCGACCGGGGAAAAGACCTTGTCGACGAAGCGCGGGTTCCGTTCGATCGCCTTCCGGACGCGGGCGACTTCGATCATATCGACGCCGGTTCCCAGGATCATGTGAGTCTCCTTGGCCGTCTCCGGTCCGGTTTCGACCGGGCGGCGGAATGTCCGTTCACGAAAAGCTCCGTTTCAACCGCCTCTTCCGGTGAAAGGCGACCGCGA
>CAYSGA010000274.1:0-3520 GCA_964430165.1 uncultured Eubacteriales bacterium | reverse complement strand
CCGGGGAGGTCCGAAATGAGCGACGCGATCCACGTGAAAGAATTCCGGGTCCGGGCGGTGGACATCGACCAGAGCGGGCGCATCCAACCCGTGATCTTCCTGGATTATCTCCTCGAATCCGCCTCCGAACAGGCCGGCCTGTTCGAAGTCGGCGTCGGGGACTTGTTTAAAAAAGGCCGGACCTGGGTCCTCTCCCGTTTTCACGTCGAGTTTGACCGCTTCCCGCCCTGGGGGGAATCGCTCAAAATCGAAACCTGGCCCTCGGCCAAGCTTCCGCTTTACGCGATCCGCGATTTCGAAGTCTCGAACGAACGCGGTCTCGCCGCCCGGGCGACCTCGTCCTGGCTGATTGTCGATCTGAAAACCCGGCGCCCGGTGCGGACCGCCGAGCACCTGGACAAATTTCCGCAGCGCGACCGGCGGGCGGTCGAGGACGATTTTGCCTCGCTTCCCGTCCCGTCCCGCGAGGACGCCCGGAAGGAATTTCCGGTCTTTTTCTCCGATTTGGACATCAACCGCCATTTCACGGCCACGGCCTACATCCACCGGGCCCTGGAGACCGTCCCCCAAGAGATTCTTTTCGAATACCGGCCGGTCTCGATCGAGGTCAATTTCCGGTCGGAGGCCTTCTACGGCGATTCCATCGTCTCCCGGCTCGAGCGGATCGATTCGCCCGCGAGCGACTCGGGCTCGACGTTCCTCCATCGCCTCTCGCGGGCTTCCGACGACAAGGAACTGACGCTGCTCCGGACCTCGTGGCGCGGCATTCCGAAAGCCTGAGGGAAGGCCGGGCAGTCATGATCATCAGCGCGAGCCGCCGGACCGACATTCCGGCGTATTTCGCCGGGGAATTTGCGGCCGGGATCCGGGCCGGATTCATCGACGTTCCCCACCCGCGAAACCCTCAAAAAACCTCGAGGATTTCATTGAGGCCCGAGGACGCCGAGGCGATCGTCTTTTGGACGCGCGACCCGCGGCCGCTCCTCCCCCATCTTCGCGAACTCGACGACCGTGGATATTTCTATTATTTCCAGTACACCCTGCTGGACGGCCCGCCTTTCTTCGACCCGGAAGGCCCCCGGGGGGACGCGGCGGTCGGCATCTTTCGGGAGCTTTCCGGAAGAATCGGCCCGGACAGGGTTGTCTGGCGATACGATCCGATCGTCCTATCCGGCCAAACGGGCCCGGCCTATCACCGGGAAAAATTCGAACGCCTCGCCGCCGCCCTTTCCGGGGCGACGAAACGGGTCATGATCAGCCTGGTCGACTTTTACCGGTCGGTCGTTCCCCGCTTCCGAAACCTGGAAAAAGCGGGCGTTTCCGTCCGGCCGCCGGGGCCGGAAGATCTCGAGAAATTGATCCCGGCCCTGGTCGAAACGGCCGCCGGGCGCGGCCTGGAGATATTCAGCTGCGCCGAAGAGACCTCGCGGCCTGGGGCGTCCGGCCCGGAAAATGCATCGACGATGCGCTTCTCTCCCGCCTCCTCGGCCGTCCCCTTCACGTCCGCAAGGACCCCCACCAGAGGAAGGCTTGCGGTTGCGCGGAAAGCCTGGACATCGGCGTCTATGGAACATGCCGCCGCGGCTGCGTTTATTGTTACGCCCGTGGAGGGATACGGCCTGAGGCCCGGCCGCTTTGACAGGCGGACCCCGGGTATGGGATATTTCTCCCTTGAGAACCGACGCCCCGTGAAGGAGTGCTTCGTGGAGATCGCCGAACGCCTCGCCGCTGAATTCAAACTGGGGAACGCCCAGGTCGTCCGGACCCTCGCCCTTCTGGACGAAGGGGCGACGGTCCCGTTCCTCGCCCGGTACCGAAAAGAACAGACGGGCAACATGTCCGAGGCCCGGATCCGGGAGATCCTCCGTCGTTGGAAATATTTTCAGGAACTGGACGAATGCCGGGCGGTCCTTTTCGCCGCTTATAGGGAACAAGGCCATCTCACGCCCGAACTCGAGGCGAAAATCATCGAGACGACGGATCGAAACGAACTCGAAGACTTCGACCTTCCCTTTAAAGCCAAAAAAACGACCCGGGCCGCCAAGGCCCGGGAAGCCGGCCTCGAACCGCTGGCCCGTTGGCTGGTCGACCTCGACGACCCCTCGGCCGACCTTAACGTCGAAGCGGCGAAATACGCCGGGGCCGAAAACGAAATCGAAACGGCCGAGGCGGCGCTTCAGGGCGCCGGAGACATCCTGGCCGAGGAATGGGCCGACGACTTCGAAGTGCGCAAAGCCCATCGCCAATTGGTCCGGGCCGAAGGGGTGGTCGTCACCTCCGCCCGCGAGGAATTCGAGGGCCGGAAATCCAAGTACGAGATGTATTATCTTTTCCGGGAGAGCGTCAACCTCCTCCCCTCGCACCGGGCCCTGGCCATCATCCGCGGGGAACGGGAGAAGGTCCTTAAAATCGAACTGGTCTTCCCCAAAAAGCCAGCCCTCCGCAACCTCGTCGTCCGCTTTGTCCGCCATCCGAAAAGCGCCGCCGCTCCCCGGTTGGTCGACGTCGCCCTGGACGCGCTCGACCGGCTTCTAGCGCCGGCCGTCGAAGCGGAAATCCTCCGGGAAGTCAGGAATAAGGCCGAGGCGGAGGCCTTCAAAGTCTTCGGCGACAATCTTCGCGATATTCTCCTTGCCGCCCCGGCCGGACGCAAGGCCGTTTTGGGCATCGATCCGGGGTTTCGGACCGGCTGCAAGCTCGCGGTCGTCGAAACGACGGGCGAATTCCTTGAAAACCAGACGATCTTTCCGAACACGCCGAAAAACGACGTCGACGGGGCGAAGCGGGCGCTGCTGGAGGCGATCTGCGAACACAAAATCGCCCTTGTCGGGGTCGGCGGCGGCCCGGCCGGCCGCGAAACGGAAACCTTCGTCCGGGCCGCCCTGGAAGAGCTGCCGCAGCGCAGCCGGCCGGCCTGCGTAGTCGTGAGCGAAATCGCCGCGGGCGTCTATGGCACGTCGGAAGCGGCCGCCGCGGAATTTCCCCGACTGGACGTTGCCGTCCGCCGAGCGGTCTCCATCGCCCGGCGGCTCCAGGACCCTCTGGCCGAACTCGTCAAAATCGACCCCAGAACGATCGGCGTCGGCCAATACCAGCACGACGTCGACCAGCCGTCGCTCAAACGGTCGCTCGACGAAGTCGCCGAAAGCTGCGTCAACGTGGTCGGCGTAGATATGAATTTTGCTTCGGAGGAACTCCTGAAATACGTCTCCGGCTTGAACCGGGCGACGGCCGCGGCCGTCGCGGCTCATCGCCGCGAACACGGCCCCTTCATAAGGCGCGAGGACCTAAAAGCCGTCAAGGGAGTGGGCGAAAAAACGTTCGAACAGGCCGCCGGGTTCCTACGCATCCCCGGCGCGGCGAATCCCCTGGACGGATCGGCGATCCACCCCGAACGCTACACCTTCGTCGAGGAGATGGCCCAAAAATTGGGAACGACGGTTGCCGGGCTGATCGAAAATGAAAGCCTGCGGACAACGATCGACCCTCACCAATTCATCGCCCCGGGAGTGGGGCTTCC
>CAYSGA010000273.1:0-3522 GCA_964430165.1 uncultured Eubacteriales bacterium | reverse complement strand
GAGGTCGTGGGAGACGATGACGGCCGCAGCCCCATCCCGGATCCGGCTTTCGATCCAGATCATGATGTCGTCCCGCATCCTCCGGTCCATGGCCTCGAGCGGCTCGTCCAGGAGAAGGTGTTTCGGCCGGCCGATCATCGCCGCGGCCAGCACCGCCCGGCGTCTCTGCCCCTGGGACAATTCCCGCACCGAGCGCCCGGCCACGCGGTCCATGTCCAGCGTCACCAGGGCATCTTCTCCCCGGGCGATCGGCTCGCCGCGCAACCGGCAGACGAACCGGACGATCTCGCGGATCGAAGCGTAGGGCGTCAGGTCGGGATGCTCGGGCAGGTAGGCGATCTCCCTTCGGGCGGCGACTTCGTTTTTCCATAAGTCCTTTCCGTCGACCCGGACGATCCCCCGGTCCGGTTTTTCCACCCCGGCCGCCATTTTAAGAAGCGTCGTCTTGCCCGACCCGTTCGGCCCCAGGAGCAGGGTGAGCCCCGCGTCCAGGTCGAGGGTCAGCGATTGAAAAACGGGAACGGTTTTTTCATATCCGAAGAAAACATTTTCGAATTGAATCATCGTGAGCTCCACGATCCGGGATCGCCTGCGGCGTCATGATGCATCTCGTCCCAGGCGGTGACTTTCAGCGTTTGCTCCTGCCGGGCCGCCATCTCGACGAGCAGGGGAGCCAGGAACAGAAGGGCTACGCCGGCTTCGGTCCACAGCCCATAAACGACGGCGGCCAGCCCTCCCTCCAGCAGGAGAGTGCCCAAAATCTTCGACCGGCTTTCCCGGGGCGCGTTGACGGCCCCGGCCGCGCGCGCCGCCCCGGCCGGTAAATACGATGCGGCCCCCCAGACGGCGGGCCAGCCGATCCATTGAAGGGGAACGCAGAGAGCCAGGGCCGGAATCCCGAGAAAGAGGGCGTCGGAAATGATCCGGTGCCGGGCCGAGCGCGGCCAGGACCGGCTCCACGGCCAGGGCGCCCGGACGGCGACGAGGAATCCGGCTGTAAACGCAAGGAAAACGGCGGCGCTTAACGCCCCTCCCGCCCGCATCGCCGCTTCCCGGAGGGGCTCGGCCAGGACGTTATTATTCAGAAACAAGGCGGTCAGGCCGACGACCGCCCCGGCCGGAAGAAATCCCGACCAGCCGGAGAGGCCGAGCGCCCGAACTCCGATCAGGGCCGGAAACCGGACCGGAATCAGCCAATGGCGCCGCCCCGTCCCGGCTTTAGCCTTATGAAACGGTCCGGAAAAATGATCGACGGCCAGGAGAATCGGAATCGAAAAAGCGCAATAGGCCGGGTTCCCCGAACCGGCCAAAACCGCGGCCGTTCCGCCGATGACGATTCGAAGGAGGTTGTTTTTCGCCGGGATGACCGCGGCCGCGGCGGCTGCCGAAGCGAGGAGAAGTCCCGCCGCCTCGAAGAGGTAATTTAGGGGGAGATTCCGCGTCCCGACGAACAGGGAAGCGAAAAGAAGGAAGGTGATGGGCATTTCCGCCAGGGTGACGGCGAAGACGGCCGCCCGCCGGTGGGCCCGCCCGCCGACGGGAAGGCTGCGGAGCCAACCGCCGAGCCCGAAAAAGACAGCTTTGCGCGCGGTTGCGGCCGAGGCCAGCAACGCGGCGGCCACGACCAATCCCCGGGCGATCGAATCGGCGTCGGCGAAGACGCGGCGGGCGAGCATGATAAAAAGCTCGGGGCGGAGGAGGTAAAACAGGCCGAAGGCGGAGGCCAGGACAGGGGCGAGCGCCCGGATCGCGACGCGCGAGCCGACCCGGGCATGGAACCTCAGGAGGGCCGCCGTCGTTCGCAGGGTTACGTTTTTAATCATCTCCGGTGGGTTGTTTTGAGCCCGGTCGGAAGGAATGATAGAATGACCACCGGTCGATAATATAGCACATCCGCCGATGCCCAAAAAACCAGTTTCCGACTTCGGCGCCGTCGTCGTCGCCATGTCGGGCGGGGTCGACTCCTCGACGGCCGCGGCCCTCCTCAAGGACCAGGGGCTGGATGTCTTCGGCGTGACGATGGACCTCTTTGCCCTGCCGAAAGAGGTCTGCGTCTCGGAAGAACTCCGGAGTTGCTGCGGCGCCTCCGCCCGCGTCGACGCCGGCCGGGTCGCCGCCGTTTTGGGGATTCCTTATTATGTCGCGAATTTCCGCCGGACGTTCGACCGGGCGGTGATCTCGGATTTCGTCGCGGAATACGCTCGAGGCCGGACACCCAATCCCTGCCTGCGGTGCAACCGGTTCGTCAAATTCGGCGCGTTGCTCCGCCGGGCCTCGCGGCTGGGGGCGGACCGGATCGCGACGGGGCATTACGCCCGCGTTGATTTCGACAAATCCACCGGCCGTTGGCGCCTCCTCGAGGGCGTCGACGCCGGCAAAGACCAATCGTATTTTCTTTATGCTTTGCGGCAGGAGGAACTGGCCCGGACGATTTTTCCCCTGGGCGGCCTGCGTAAAAGCGAAGTCCGAACCCTGGCCGGGCGCTTCGGCCTCCATGTGGCCCGGAAATCCGAAAGCCAGGAAATCTGTTTCGTCCCCGGCGACGACTACGCCGCGTTTTTGCGCGGTCGGATTCCCGAGATGTTTCATCCCGGCAAGATCGTCGATACGGCCGGGAAAGTCATCGGCCGCCATGACGGCTTTCTCAACTACACGATCGGTCAGCGGAAGGGAATGGGGATTGCTGCCGCTCATCCGCTTTATGTCGTCGCCCTCGACGCGGCGACAAATATGGTCGTCGCGGGCCCGAACGAGGCGCTTTTCAAATCGCGCCTGGCCGTTTCCGACGTCAACTGGGTTTCGATCGCCGGAATCGATGGGCCGAGGGCGGCGGACGTTAAAATCAGGTCGCGGCACGAGGGCGCGCCGGCGACGCTTCTTCCCGGGCCGAAGAGAACCGTCGTCGTGGAATTTGCCAAGCCCCAGCGGGCGATCACCCCCGGCCAGGCGGCGGTGTTTTACGACGGCGACGTCGTTCTGGGCGGCGGCACGATCGCCCGCGTCCTTTAAATCGGTGAAATTGGTGCCAGGTTACTCATTCCCCTATTTCAGTACCAGATAGATGAAGCGGAAATAGGGGAATGAGTAACCTGGCACCGAATACTCACCGAATACTTGACATACCCCCTGGGGGTATAGTATATTAGGGGCGGAGGCCGAAATGAGAAACGCCCATCCTTCCACTCCTTCGCATCCTTCCCACTCCCTTGAACTGGTTCGCCTGCGCCGCATCGAAGGCCAGGTGCGCGGCGTGCAGAAGATGATCGACGATCGGCGGTACTGCGTCGACATCCTGACGCAGCTGAGCTCGATTTCCGCGGCTCTAGCCCGGGTCAAGGAGCGCATCCTCGAGCGCCATCTCCGTTCCTGCGTCCGGGAGTCCCTGGCCGGAAACAACCGGAACGACCAGAACGAAAAGATCGAAGAGATCATCAAACTTCTGGCCGGATTCCGCCGGGCGTCCGGGGCTTAAAGGTATCGCCATGGCTATGGATCCTGTCTGCGGAATGACCGTTCGGGAGG
>CAYSGA010000272.1:0-3523 GCA_964430165.1 uncultured Eubacteriales bacterium | reverse complement strand
TGTCGTGACCGTCTTTCCCCTGGCTGAGTTCGCCCGGGAAATCGCCGGTGACCGCGGTGAGATCGTTCAGCTTCTGCCGCCCGGAGCCGATGTCCATACCTGGCAACCCCGGATCAGCGATATCCGCAAGCTCGAAGCGGCCGACCTCTTGGTTTCCGTCGGCCTGGGCCTGGAGCCCTGGCTGGATTCTCTGGTCAAGGGGACGGCCGTTAAAAAAGCATCGAGGTTGGAAGCCGCCCTCGGCCTGGACTTGATCGCGGCGGATGGGAACGAACACGCTTCGGGCTCAAGCCGCTCTCACGGCCATGAAGGATTCGATCCCCACGTCTGGTTGGATTTCGCTCAGGACGAGGCGATCGTGGACGCCCTTTCCCGCGCGCTTTCGCGGATCGCCCCCAACGCGGCCGGATTATTTTCATATAACGCGGGGGTTTTGAAGGAACGCCTGCGGGCGTTGGATGCGTCTTTCCGCTCTGAGCTGGAACAATTCCGAGGCAAGGAATTTTTCATCGCCGGCCATGCGGCCTTCGCCTACCTTGCTCGGCGCTACGGGATTAAACAGGTCGCCGTCTACGGATTGAGTCCCGACGCCGCGCCGACGCCCAGGGAAACCGCGGAGATCATCTCGCGGGCGAAGGCCGGAGGGGTGAAAACCCTGTTTTATGAACCGGCCACGGGCGACAAGATGGCCCGGTTGATCGCCTCCGAAATCGGAGCCGACGTCCGGGTTCTCTTTCCCGGCCACAATCTCAATCCCGAGCAGGCGAGCCGGGGCATAACCTTTTTTCGCCTGATGGAAGAAAACCTGGAGAACTTGAAACATGGCTTCGCCCGGCGCTGAAACACGCGAATTGATCCGGGTCGAGGAGGTTTCCATCTCTTATGGCGGCATTCCGGTCCTTTCGGACATTTCCCTGACGATTTACGGGGGCGATTTTCTGGCGATTCTCGGGCCCAACGGCTCGGGAAAAACGACGCTCCTTCGTGTCATTTTAGGCCTCACCCAACCCGATCGCGGGTGTGTTTACATTTTGGGCCGGCCCGCCGAAGAGTTCGCCGAACGGGAGATGATCGGTTATGTTCCCCAAAAGGCGACTCATTTCGACCCCCTATTTCCGGCCTCGGTCCGGGAGGTGGTCGCCATGGCCGTCCGGTCCGGCCGGCGCCGGGCGACCCGGTCGGAGGAGGATGCGGCGATTTGCCGCGCTCTCGAAATCGTCGACATGGTGGATTTCAAGGACCGGCGGATCGGTCGGCTGTCGGGAGGCCAGCAACAGCGCGTCTTCATCGCCCGGGCCATCGTTCAAAAACCGCGGATCCTGTTTTTGGATGAACCAACGACGGGGATCGACGCGGAATCGCAGGACCGGTTCTATGACCTTCTGGCGGCTCTCCGGACAACCGAGCAGATCACGATCGTCCTCGCGACCCACGACATCGGCATCGCCAATAAACATATCACCAAGGTCGCCTGCCTCAATCAGAGGATGATTTATCACGGGACGCACGAGCAATTCTGCTCCTCGGGAGCCCTGAAGGACCTTTTGGCCGGGGGACATCATCTCGTCTCGCACCGTCATTGAAAACGATCACCGCGCTATGAACGCCTTTTTTCAATACGCTTTTTTACAACGGGCTCTAGGGGCGGGCCTGTGCATCGCCCTGGCCTGTGCCGTGCTGGGCGTATTTCTCCTGTTGCGGAAAGACGCGATGATCGGGCACGGGCTTTCCCATCTTGCTTTCGCCGGGATCGCCCTCGGCCTGCTCGTCGGCCAATGGCCGATGGCCGGCGCCCTGGTCGTGTCTGTCGCGGCCGCCCTGGGCATCATGAAACTCAAGGAAGCGGCGGGGATCCACGGCGACACGGCCATCGCCATCCTGAGCAGTCTTGGATTGGCTATCGGTGTCATCCTGGCCTCGGTTTCCGGGCGTTTTGACGTCGCCCTGCTCGGCTACCTCTTTGGCGATATTTTGGCGATTGAACCCGCCGAGGTCGTTCTCTCCGTTATTTTAGCCGCGGCGGTTCTGGCCGTGACGATCGTTTTCTATCATCGGTTCATGTACATGACGTTCGACCGGGACGCCGCCCTGGCCGCGGGTATCCCCGTCCGCAAGCTGGACGCTTTAATCACCGTCTTAACCGCTTTAACCATCGTTCTGGGCATGAAGGTCGTCGGCATCCTTCTGGTAGCCGCGCTGTTGGTGATCCCGGCGGCGGCGGGTTTGCAGGCCGCCTCCCGTTTCAGGGGGGCGGTTATCGGGGCCGGGATCGTCTCCGCCCTGTCGGTCATCATCGGCCTCGCGGCCGCTTACGTCCTGGATTGGCCGGCTTCCGGGACAATCGTTCTCGTCGCTTTTTTGATCTTCGGAATTTTATTTTTCGTCCAGAAAAATTAGGAGGCCGCAAGCTTAGCGTTTCAAAACTTTTCGCGTTATTGTCTCCGGGGGAGACGGATCGATCACCCGGTCACTTGATATAGATGATGACCCGGTTCTTTCCTTCCTTCTTCGCCCGGTAAAGAGCGGCATCGGCCAGGCCCATCACCTCGTCGGCGGTCTGCTTCTGGAGGGGAGACCCGTAAACCCCGATGGAAATCGTGAAATGGTAAACCTTTTCCCGGTGGGTTATCAATTGAAAGTCGGAGAGCGAGGTCTCCTTGCGGATCCGTTCAGCGACCGCCGCCGCGTCTAGGACGCCGGTCTGGGGCAGGATCACCAGAAAATTATCGCCGCCGATCCGTCCGACGATGTCGGAGGCCCGGACGATTTCGGCGAGCATCGCGGCGAATGACTTGAGGAGTTGGTCGCCGGCGACCGGGCCGAATTGGTCGTTCAGGATCTTGAAATCGTCCGGGTCGATCATGAGCAGGCTCAAGGGATATCGATAGCGGACGGACCGGTCGATTTCTTCCTGCAGGCGGGCTTTCACGTACAGGGCGTTGTAAAAGCCCGTCAACCCGTCCCGGATCGCCAGGGTCGAGAGCCTGTCGCTGAGAGCCAGGCCGCTCAGGCAGATCATCAGGATGACCACGAACCCCAGGGTCAGAATCGATCGTTCAAGGGCCCGGAATCCGATCCAGTTCCAGTATTGGGGAATGAGATCCCCGAGAGCGATGAATACGAGGTAGGCGCCGACAAGAATGATGACGGCCCAAAGCCTTTTCTTCAACCCCGTGGTCCAGAGGGCAATCCTAGGCCGCATCGACTTTCAATTTACATCTGTTCGAGCTCTTTTTCAATTCTTTTATTGATTGCTTCGGCGAGGAGGCGGACCTGTTTCCTCGTTTCAAGAGCCTCGGCGGCCACGGCGTTCTTGTAATTCTCGTCCTTTAAACCGGGCAAATTGATGCGCACGTTGTAATAGGCTCCGTCGGCCGCCGCTCGGGCGGCTAGGGCGGCCACGCCCGCGTCGCTCAGGGAATTTCGGCTGCCCTTTTTCGCCGCCTTTTCGGCCAATTCCAGGAGCGAAATGCATTTCTTTAGAACTTCGAAGGGAACCCGGGTGGCTTCCCGCGTCGCCACT
>CAYSGA010000271.1:0-3524 GCA_964430165.1 uncultured Eubacteriales bacterium | reverse complement strand
GGAAGCCGCGGCGCGAGGGGGATCCACCCGTCCTCCTGGCCTCGAGGGAAAAAGCGGAGCGCGTCCTGGGGTGGAAACTCCGTCATTCCGACCTCGGAACGATCCTCGAAACCGCCTGGGCCTGGCACCGGCGCGGACGCTGAATCCGGCCGGTGCGTTTCCGGGCGATCCGAAAATATTCGCATTGACTGGATTCCAGCCGCGTGTTATAAGAATTTTTCAACACGATGAAACCATCGAAACGCGTCCTCGTATTTTTCCTTCTCGCCGGGTGCCTTTCTCTCCTGAATTGCTCGAAGAGCACGCCGGTCGTCCTTCCTTCCCAGCCGGAGATTCAATCTCCCGACCCGCAAGCGCCGCCGGCCGGAAATACGCCGCCCGCCCAGGGAAGAAAAATTCCCGAGAAGATGATCATCCCCTTCGAGGAGAAAAAACTGGCCGCCGGCGGGATCCCGGTCAACGGCCAGGCCGACGACGACGCCGTCATCTCGATCGAGGATGCGCTCGGAATCTATGCGGAGGCCAAGGCGGCCCGGGAACGGGGTGACTTCGAAGGCGCCGTTAACCTTCTGGACGAGGCTTACGGGATGCTTCTCCGGCTTCCCATCTCCGCGGATTCACCGCTGATCCAGGAAAAAGACAACCTCCGGTTGTTGATCGCCCAACGCATCCAGGAAATTAACACCGCCCGCCGCAACCCGGCCGTGGATAATCACAAATCGATTCCCCTGACGGAAAACGAGTGGGTCGTCCGGGAGATCCGTTCGTTTACCGGCCCCGAGCGGAAGTCTTTCGAGGAAGGCTACCGCCGGGCCGGATTCTACAGGGATTGGATCGTCGCGGAGCTCCGGGAGGCGGGCCTTCCGGAAGACCTGGTCTGGCTCCCGATCGTCGAAAGCCTATTCAAGCCCCTGGCCCTGTCCTCGGCCCGGGCTCTCGGGATCTGGCAATTCATCCGGACGACCGGCCTGAATTACGGTTTGAACCAGGACAAATTCGTCGACGAGCGGCGGGATCCCTTCAAATCAACCATCGCCGCGATCAAGTACCTGGAACACCTGCACTCGTTCTTCGGGGATTGGACCACCGCCCTGGCCGCCTACAATTGCGGCGAAGGATACGTGCAGCGGATCATCAATTCCCAGAACATCAGCTACCTGGACAATTTCTGGGATCTCTTCCAGCGCCTCCCTTTCCAAACGGCCCGTTATGTCCCCCGCTTCATCGCCGTCGTCCTGATCGTCCGGAATCCTGAAAAGTACGGGATGGCGCTGCCCGAGCCGTATCCGCCGCTCCAATTCGACACAGTCCGGATCCAGCACCCGGCCAAATTGAGCGTCCTCGCGGCCGTGTTGGGACTGGAATCGTCCGAGCTCGAATTTCTCAACCCCGAACTCCGCTATCAATCCACGCCCGACACGCCGTACGGCTTCCGCGTCCCCGTCGGGACGGGGGATCGTTTGCTGGCCGCGCTCCCCACTCTTCCGAAATACATCCCTCCCGAATACGGCACGCACAAAGTGAAATCCGGCGAAACGCTTTCGACGATCGCGAGAAGGTACGGCACGTCCGTTCAGAACTTACAGAAAATAAATGGTTTACGGGGAACACTGATCCGCGCCGGTCAACTCCTCCGCATCCCGAGCCGGGGCTGAATCCCGGCCGCTTCCGAACCCCTGTTTTTTTACGGCCGCCTTCAGGCCGGGGAAATCTCACCGCCGGATCCGTCGATCAAATCGAACTCCGCCGAGCCGGCGAACCCGTCGTCGACGAAATACGCGACCGTCCATCGGCCGCCCGTCATCTCCGCCGCGACAGGCAGCCGGTCCCAGGCGATGTAGCGGTCGAACTCGGTCCCCTCCTCCCCGATCCCGACCGCGTCTGATTCCCGGGCGATCCGGCCGGAAGGGTCGTACCATTTCCAGGCCAGGCGATGTCTCCCGCTCAACGGTTTGAAAACGAGAACGGAACACACCGACGCGTCCCGGCCCTTGGAGAACGTCGTTCCCACGAGCGCCAGGTCCGCCCAATCGTCCGTCCGGATTACGTCGGCGCAAAGGACGGAGCGGTCCAGAACGACGGCGGGAAGCTCGGCCGTTGTTTGGGGCGCCAGCCGGACGCAGGAAACCGAGGCCGCGCACAGGATCAGGATGAGGAACATCCGGACCGTCCTGGAAGGCGTCTGGGGACCGTTGATCGGGGCGTTCGCCGGATTCTTCATCGTCGGAGTGGGCCGGTTGTTGAAGATGAATTGGCCCGGAGCAGCCGGAGGCCAGGGAATCTTATCGTTCCTTGATCCGCGTTTCCCATGCGGCGACCGCAGCGCGGGCCCTTGCTTTCCTGGGAGTTTCGCCCTCCGTGGTCTTCTTGAGGAAAAGCTTCATTTGGGCAACGGCCTCCTCGAACCTTTCCATCCGGCCGAGGAGCGTGGCCAGCCGGTGATGGTTCTCGGGCGAGGGATTCAGCGCGACGGCCTTCTCGAGGTTCGCTTCAGCCAAGTCCATCTTCCCCAAGGCCGTATAGATGATCGAGAGGTCGGTATAGATCTTGGGATCGTCCGGATACTCCTTTTTGAGGGCTTCGTCCATCCGGGCGGCCTCCTCGCTTTGTCCCATGGCCCCCAAGACATAGGCGTATTTCATCCGGACCGTCTTATTCTCCGGCTCGACCTCCAGGGCCTTGCGGTATAAACCGGCCGCTTCCGCCCAATTGCCGCGCATATCCTCGGCCCAGCCCGCGACGACGATCGCGTCGAAATTTCGGGGCTCCAGCGCCAGGGCGGCCCGGCTGTATTCGGAGGCCTCGGGGAAGCGTCCGGCTTTCATGTAGAAGCCCGCGATCTTCGAGAGAAGAAGGACCGAATCCGGCATGATCTCCAACCCGGCCTTCAGGACTTCGATCCCGTCGCTGATCCTCTCCGCCTTGAAGAGGAGCATGCCCAGAAGGATATAGTTCCAGGGCGCGCCGGGCCGCAGGCCAATCAGCTCGCGGTAGCATTTCTCCGCATCACCGATTTTTTTTTCGGATTCCAGGACCTTCGCCCGCGCCAGGATCTTGACCTCCCCGATCGCGTCCTTGGGGTCCGGGAGCGGACCTTTCCCGGCCTTCGACGCCCCGCCCCCCCCGACGTAACCCAGGGAACGCAGACGGTCCTCTTCATCCCTCGTCATGGTCCGGCGGCCGGGTTCCACGTTCGAGACGTGGGACCGGATAACCTCGTCAAGCTTCTTGTTGAGGAGTGCGGCTGTCCGGGCTTCCTGCGACGCCAGGTCCTTCTCCTCCCTGGGGTCCTCCTTCAGGTCGTAGAGCTCCGACCGGGGGGCCCGAATGTACTTCCAGTTCCCGTCAATGAGGCCCACAAGCTCCGACCAGCCGAAGTTCTCCAGCGGATAGAAGCTCTCGAGATAGCAGGCCAGATCTTCGCTCTTTTTCCCGTCGATGAAGGGCAGGAGGCTCTCTCCCTGGATCTCCGCGTTCACGGGCATCTTCAGCGCGTCGAGGACGGTGGGCATGATGTCGATGAG
>CAYSGA010000270.1:0-3532 GCA_964430165.1 uncultured Eubacteriales bacterium | reverse complement strand
TCCCCCCAGGCCCCCCCTTGCGTTCCTCCGCCTGTACGCATTGCGACCCGGGTTCGCATTCTTACCGCCGCGACCGCGACACGTCCCGGCGGATGTTTTCCTTCATCGGCCTCGCCGCCCCGTGACCGTCGTTCCAATTTCTTTTGCCGATCCCCAATTCAACTGACGGGCTGTGCGCCATCCCTTTTTTTCCCTTTCCCCATAATGTGATCTTTCAGCGAGACATCCATCCTTTCGCGTTGTCGGGTGGAAAGTGGGGAAATGGCGGCCGAGGCGGACCTGTGAGAAAGGCCGTGAAGAACCGGACCTGGGAGCGAGGCCGTCATTTCCTCATGCTCTTTCCCGTCCGATAAGAAGGAAACAGAAAAGGGCGCGGCCGGTCAGTTGAAACGCTTCTTCCTTTTAGGTATGATGAGGACCGCTGTCTCAAAATCTGAAGCGATCAGGTGAACCATGAGCCAATCCTTTTCCGACGTCATTCTTCCGGACCTCCGTCTTTTTAAAAAGGGCAAGGTCCGCGACGTTTTCGAAGTCGACGACAAACTCCTGATCGTCGCCACCGACCGGATTTCGGCCTTCGATTTCGTTCTTCCGTCGTTGATTCCGGACAAAGGCCGGGTCCTGACCCAGCTTTCCCGCTTCTGGTTCGAGTTCACTTCGCTCGTATGCCCCAACCACATGATCGCGGCCGATGTCGACGCCTTTCCCCCGATTCTCCGGAAATACACGGAACTTCTCGACAAGCGGGCGATGCTCGTTCGAAAAACAAAGGTCATGCCGATCGAATGCGTTGTCCGCGGGTATCTTTCCGGGTCGGGCTGGAAGGAATACCGGAATACGGGCAAAGTCTGCGGGATCAAGCTCCCGGATGGCCTTCGGGAATCGGATCGCCTTCCCGAGCCGATCTTCACGCCCTCGACCAAGGCGGATGTCGGCCACGACGAGAACATTTCGTTCAAGGAGATGGAAAAAATCGTCGGCTCCGCCCTGGCCAAAAAGATCCGCAAGGTCAGCCTGGCCCTTTATAACCGCGCGACTCTCCACGCGCTTTCGAAGGGGATCATTATCGCCGATACGAAATTCGAATACGGTCTGGACGGGGATGAGCTCGTTCTCGTCGACGAGATATTCACCCCGGATTCCTCGCGGTTTTGGCCCCTGGCTACGTACGATCCGGGGAAGGGGCAGCCGTCGCTGGACAAGCAATTCGTCCGCGATTACCTGGAAACCACCGGCTGGGACAAAAAGTCCGAGCCCCCGGTCCTCCCCGCCGAGATCATCGCCAAAACGTCCCAAAAATACCTCGAAATTTACCGTCTCCTGTCGGGGAAGACCGACCTGTGAAATCCGGCTTCGTTGATCTTCATATTCACTCGGACCGGTCGAGCGACGGCGATTTTTCGCCGGCCGCGCTTGCCCGGATGGCCGCGGAGACCGGATTTGTCGCGATCGCTATCGCCGATCACGACACCGTGGCCGCCTACCCGGAAGCCCTGGAAGCGGGGCGCCAAGAGGGCGTGGAGATCATTCCGAGCATGGAAGTCACGACGATGTACGACGGCCGGGAGTTTCACTGCCAGATGCCGTTCCTCGATTGGGAAAACCCCCGCGTCTCCGGGATCGTGGAACGGGTCGCCGAAACGCGCCGGCAGGAAGCCCGAGAGAGGGTCGCCAACCTCCGGGCTTTCGGAGTCGGCCTCTCCTGGGAAGAGGTGGAGGCTGCCTCTCCAAAGATGGTCCCCTTGGGCGTGACGATCGCCCGTATTCTCCTGGACAAACCGGAATCGCGCCGCGATCCGAAACTGCGGAAATATTACGGCGACAACGGCCGTCCCCTGCCGCCTTCGCTTTTTTACCGGGATTTTTTTCTTGACGGCGCTCCCGCCTATGTTACGAAACGGCACATCCCGCTTCTCGAGGTTCTGGAAGAAGCCGCCCGGGTCGGCTCGGCGGCCGTCTTGTCCCATCCGGGGGCGTATTTTCAGAAAACGACCCATGAGGATCTGGCCCGGCTGAAGGACCGCGGGCTGGCCGGACTTGAGGTTTATACATCCTATCATGACGCCGAACAAACTCGTTTTTACCTGGAGGAGGCGAGAACGTTCGACTTGGTTCCGACCGCGGGCTCGGATTTCCACGGCCGGGTGAAACCCCATGTCGCCTTCGGCTCGGTCAAGGACGGGGGCTACGAGATGATCGAAGCGCTTTGGGAAAGGAGGCCGTCGCCATGATCGGTTGGCTGGACATCGTGCTCGCGGTCATCATCACGGTGACCGTCATCATCGGCCTGATCAAGGGCTTTGTCCGGGAGCTCATCGGGGTGGCCGCCGCCGTCGGCGGCTTCGTCCTGGCTGCGTATCACTACGAGAGAGCGGCCGATTTGCTCGGCGGATTCATCCGCAACCCCCTGGCGGCCAGGTTCCTGGGATTTCTCCTCATCGTCTTGATCGTCGTCCTGGCCGGGGCGATCCTTGCCTTTTTCTTCTCGAAGTTGATGAAGGGAACGATCCAGGTCGTCAACCATTTCCTGGGCGGCGTCTTCGGCTGCCTCGAGGGGATGTTAATCGGCGGGGCGCTCGTCTTCGCCCTTCTTGTTTTTCCGGTCGACCGGACGGCCGTCGCCGAGTCGCGGCTTGCGCCCTATTGCTACGGATTGACGAAAGCGGCCGTCGGCTTGATTCCCGCGGAACTTAAAATCGCGGCCCGGACCGCGTATCAAAAGATTTTTAAAACCGAGAAAAACCATGGACAAGAAATTTGAGGAAATGTCGATCCATCAAAAGATGGAACTCCTGATCAAGGACATGGTCGAGAAAGAAGTCCGCTACCGCGACGGCCTGAAGGAATTTCAAAAAATCTACCTGGAAACGGCCCTCCGGAAGTACAAGGGGAACAAGTCCAGGATGGCCGAATCATTGGGTCTCCATAGAAATACGCTCCATAACAAGACCAAATCCCTGAAAATTAAAAAAGTTTAGCAATCAACGCTCAGGTTTGCCAATATTTTCCGTTTTTCTCGCTTTTCCTCTTGACAACCGCCTTTCCAAATGGTAAATTGGCAGTCGTCTACCAAGACTGCTAATTTACATTCATGGAGGTTTTTAATGAAAATTTCCCCGTTGTACGACCGCGTTCTTCTGAAGCGGATCGAGGAAAAAGAGGTCAAAAGAGGCGGTATCATCATCCCCGATACGGCCAAGGAGAAACCCCAGGAGGCGGCAGTCATCGCCGTCGGCAAAGGCCGGACGACCGATGAAGGCAAAGTGATCCCCCTCACGGTGAAGGCCGGCGACAAGGTTCTCATCGGAAAGTACGCCGGAACCGAAGTAACGATCGACGGCGAAGAACACATCATCCTGCGCGAAGAAGAGATCCTGGCGGTCCTCGCCTGATCCGGCGCAATCCTAAAGGAGAACAACACACATGGCCAAACAAATTCTTTTGGGCGATGACGCCCGTCATTCGATGCTCAAGGGCGTCAATGTCCTGAGCAACCTGGTCAAGGCGACTCTCGGCCCCCGCGGCAAGAACG
>CAYSGA010000269.1:0-3556 GCA_964430165.1 uncultured Eubacteriales bacterium | reverse complement strand
CTTGAACGAGGCCGTTTGGCCGAGGGCGTGCACGCCGGCGTCCGTCCGTCCGGCGCCGGCGACGTCGATGCGGTTTCCGGTCAATTTAGCCAGGGCGTCCTCCACCGTGCCCTGGATCGTCTTGACCCGGGGTTGACGCTGCCAGCCGAAGTAGCCCGTTCCGTCGTAGCTCAGGACGATTTTGTAGTTGGCCATGAAGTCAGCGCCCGCCCGCGACGGCTTCGACGGCCAGGCGGACGGCCTCTTCGGGCGAAGCGGCCGGGACGACGCCTTTGACCTCCCAGGTGCCGAGGCCGATGACCGTTTTTCCGTAAATCCGGGCATAGGCGATTTCGCTCAACGTCCCGTACTCGCCGTCGATGGCGATTAAAACGTCGGCGTTCATGGCGACGAGCGAATTGCGGGTATATCCCAAACCGGTTGCCAGGGCCACGTCGATATGGGGATTGGCGTCCGCCGGCTGCGTCCCCGGAAGAATCCCGATCGTCAGCCCGCCCTCGTCATGCGCTCCCCGCGCGGCCTTCTCCATGACGCCGGCCAGGCCGCCGCAGACGAGAATCGCACCGCGGCTGGCGATGAGACGGCCGACCTCGCGGGCTTGGACGAGGGAACCGATTTTGGCCCGGGAACCGCCGATGACTCCGATCCGGACGCGGGAGCGGATTTCTTTCTGGCTCATGATTACTCCGGACGATAAGTACCATAGATATCGGGGCGATTCAATTTCCGGCCTCGACTCCGGCCGGATCGACCGGTTTCCGTCCGGTTGCCAGGCCGTCTGGATTTGACTAGAATGAAGGCGGTTGTTTGTGCCCGACGGAAGATCGAGGAGAATAAGAATGTCCGATTTCTTGGCGATCAAATGCCTCGGAGAGGCCGAAACCGCAAAAATCGAGAAGGAAATCGAGGCCCGGATCGCGGCCCGAAAAAAAGAGGGACTTTTAACGGACCGCGAGGTCCGGGAAATCGAGGAAATGCCCCTTCGGCCTTTGCCCGATATCCTGGATGTCCAGGTCGTTTACGAAAATCATCTGTATCCGAAACGAGGATGAACCGGGGGTTTTTCCGAGGAGGAAACGATGGATGACGAAAAGTCTTCCGGCAAGGAAACGATCGAGGGGATCGAGATCGATTATGACCACCTCGACGTTGCCGCGATCATGACCCAGGTCAAACGCGTCGCCGCCCGGAATCCCGTCGAGCCGCTTGAAACCGGGCCGAAAGAGCCGCCGGTCCCGTCGGCGGAGCCGCCCGCTTCAGCCGTGACTCCCGCGCCGGCCGGTCGGCCACCGGTTCCTCCCGCTCCCGGGCGAAAAGCCCGGCTCAAGGCGAAATTCGCCCGGGCGATCCGGCCGTTCGCTCCGGCCATCCGCCTGTTGGGGCTGCCTCTGCACGAGGACATCCAGGCCGCCGTCCGGCAGCTCGACGCGACGAACCGGAGGCTGGACGAATTCGAACACGGGATGCAGGCCCAGATCGATCGGCGCCTGGACGAGATGCAGGTGCGGACCGACGCGCTTTTCAACGATTTCGCGAGGAAATTCGACGACTTCCGGGACCGGCTCGACTTTCGCCTGGTCGACTTGGACCGGAGCATGGAATACATCAAGCTTCTCCACAACCTGGACCATAACCTTGTCGTGGAAATCACCAAGCTCCGGGTCGAATTCGAAACCCTGAAAAGCCGGGCCCGGATCCTGGAAAAGGACCTGGACGCCCAGGCCCAGAGGGAAAAAGTCCTGGAGAAGCGGCTCGGTTCATGAAAGTCGCCTTCGTCGTCCAGCGCTACGGCCTCGAGATCAACGGCGGGGCCGAGCTCCATTGCCGGTGGGTCGCCGAACATATGTCCCGGCACTGGGAGGTCGAAGTGCTGACCACCCGGGCCCACGACTACGTCACCTGGGCCGATTACTACCCGGCCGGAGAGGAAAAAATCAACGGGATCACGGTCCGGCGCTTTTCGGTGCCGAAGCCGCGGTCCCCGGAACGGTTCGGGCGGTTGCAGAATTTCATCCTGGAGCATGAACACGCGGAGCGGGACGAGCTGGACTGGCTCGAGGAAGAAGGGCCGACGTCCCCCGACCTCCTGGCCTTCATTCGGCGTCACGTGGACGCTTATGATTACTTCATATTTTTCAGTTACCGCTACTGGCATTCCTTCCGGGGCGTACGGGCCGTCCCCGGGAAGGCGATCCTGGTGCCCACGGCGGAACACGACGCGGTCATCGACCTGAAAATATTCAAGGACCTGTTCCGCCTGCCCCGGGCGTTCATCTACAACTCCGAGGAGGAGCGGGAGATGATCCGGACGATCTCCGGAAATGCGTCCGTTCCCGGGCTCGTCGTCGGAGTCGGGACCGAGGTCCCGGGCGATTCCGTCGTCGGACGCTTCCGAAAAAACCACCGGATCGACAAGCCGTATCTTCTCTACCTCGGCCGGATCGATCAAAACAAGGGCTTCCCGCAATTGTTCCATTATTTCCTCCGGTTCAAGAAGGAAACCGGTTCTGAAGTCGGTCTCGTCCTGATCGGAAATTCGATCCTGCCCATCCCCGAGCATCCCGACATCTTCGCCCTCGGCTTTCAGCCCGAGCAGGACAAGTTCGACGCCCTGGCCGGGGCGGAGGCGCTGATCATGCCCTCGTTTTACGAGAGCCTGTCCATGGTCACCCTCGAGGCCTGGGCCCTGAGCCGGCCGGTCCTGGCCAACGCCCGTTGCGCGGTCCTCCGGGGCCAGTGCCGCCGCTCCAACGGCGGCCTGTTCTACGAGAATTATCCCGAATTCCGGGAATCGTTGAAGCTGCTTCTCGCCTCCGCCAGGCTCCGCCGCGCGCTGGGGGACAGCGGACGCCGCTATTTCGAGGCGAATTACACCTGGGACATCATCGAGGGAAAATATCTCGAAACCGTTCGCCGTCTCGAGGGGGAGCTTTGATGGACGTTCATCAGTTCGCGACTTCCCTGACCTACGGGGACGCCATCTCCGACGAAATGCTGGAAATCCAGTCCGTCCTCCGGGAGCACGGCCACCGCTCGGAAATTTTCGTCCGGCAGTTCGACCCGCGCTCCGCCTCGGCGGTCAAGGACTACCGGGAATACCCGGGCTGGAGCGGCCCGAAAAACGTGGTCATCTTTCATTTTTCGATCGGCTCTCCCGTCAGCAAGATGTTCCTCCGCGTCCCCGACCGCAAGATGATGATCTACCACAACATCACCCCGGCGGAATTTTTTCTCGATTCCCACCGGACGCTGACCCGGGAATGCTACAAAGGCCGGCTCGAAATCAACATGTTCGTCGACCGGGTCGACCTGGCCCTGGGCGACTCCGATTTCAACCGCCGGGAACTCGCCGCCGTCGGGTACAAAAACACCGGGGTCCTTCCGATTCTGATGAATTTCAAGAAATTCGACGGTCCCGGCGACCCGGTCGTCCGGGCGCTTTACGAAAAGAAGAAGACGACGATCCTGTACGTCGGCCGGGCGATCCCGAACAAGAAATTCGAGGACGTGATCAAGGTCTTTTATTTCTACAAAAAGCATTTCAATCCGGAGGCCC
>CAYSGA010000268.1:0-3564 GCA_964430165.1 uncultured Eubacteriales bacterium | reverse complement strand
CGACGCTGGCCGACCGCGCCGAGAAGGCGCTGGGGATTTTGCGCGAGAGCATCGCTTCGGACAAGCGGTTCCGGTTCGTCATCACCGACGCCGACATGCCGCTCACGGACGGATTCGACCTGGCCGCGGCCATTAAGAAAATACCGGAATACGCCGACCTTCAGGTCATGATGCTGAGCTCGGCCGGTATGCGAGGGGATTCGGCCCGTTGCCGGGAATTGGGACTGGCGGCTTATTTGACCAAGCCCGTCAAGCCGGCCCTTCTCCTCGAGGCCATCATGCTGGCCCTGGGAACATCGCCCGAGAAACGGGCCCAAGCCCCCCTGATCACCCGCCATTCCCTGACCCAAATTCCCACGCGGTATTCGATTCTTCTGGCCGAGGACAACATCATCAATCAGAAGCTGGCCGTCCGGATCCTGGAAAACCGCGGTCACCGGGTGACGATCGCCGGAAACGGCGCCGAAGCGCTCGAAGCACTCAATAAGGATCGCTTCGACGTCATTCTGATGGACGTCCAGATGCCCGTCCTGGACGGCCTTCAAGCGACGGCGGAAATCCGGCGGCGGGAATTGGCGACGGGCGTCCACGTTCCGATCGTCGCCATGACGGCCCATGCGATGGTCGGCGACCGGGAAAAATGCATCGTCGCCGGTATGGACGATTACGTTTCCAAACCGCTCAAGTTGCTCGACCTTCTGAAAACGATCCAGCATACGGTGGACCGGATCGCCAAAGAGCGGCGGGGGATCGGACGGGGATCCTGAGCGCTCGGCGTTTTCCGCGATGAACGGTCCTCGCCCGCCGGAGTTTGACGTCGTCCTGATCACCGGCGAAACCTATGTCGATCATCCCCTGTCCGCCTCGGGCGTCATCGTCCGCGTTCTTGAATCCGCGGGATATTCGGTCGGGATCATCGAGCACCCGGATTGGAAATCGGACGTCGATTTTCTCCGGGTCGGGGCTCCGCGTCTTTTTTTCGGGATCACCGCGGGCTCGATCGACAGTCTGCTGGTGAACTCTACGCCGCTCAAACGGCGGCGCGAAAAGGATGCAAACGCCCCCTACCGGTCGGCCATGCCCGACCGGGCCGTTCTGGTGTACGCCAATAAAGTTCGGGCGCTTTATCCGGGCGTTCCGGTCGTCCTCGGCGGGATCGAGGCCTCGCTCCGGCGGTTCGCCCACTATGATTATTGGGACGACAAGGTCCGCCGCAGCCTCCTGCTCGATTCGCGGGCCGACATTTTGGTGTATGGCCCTGGCGAACTTGCCGCGGTCGAGATCGCCCGGCGTTTGGCCGAAGGCCGCACCCTTCAGGGGATCGCCGGGACCTGTATTGTCGGCCAAGACGTTCCCGGAAATTTCACCGAAATTCCCTCCGCCGAAGCCGTGGCCGCGTCGCCGGAGGCCTTCGCCGAAGCCCAGATGAAGTTTTCGGTCCGGACGCCCCTGGCCCAGCGCCATGACACCCGGTATGTCCTTCAATATCCCGCCCCAAGATATCGTCCCGACGACCTCGACCGGATCTTCGGACTGCCGTATTCGCGGAACGTTCCGGCGGATTTTCCCGAGTTCCGGATGGCCCAATTTTCGGTCGTCACCCACCGCGGATGTTTCGGCCGATGCTCCTTTTGTTCGCTCGCCCTCCACCAGGGAGAGGCCGTCGTTTCCCGGTCCGAGAAATCCATCCTGGACGAGATCCGACGGCTCGTCCGGCACCCCGATTTCAAGGGGTATATCGACGACCTCGGCGGACCCACGGCCAACATGTACGGGATGGACTGCGACACAGCCTGCGGGAAACCCTGCCTAGACTGTGCCCGGCTTCCCGGCCATGAGCGCCTGATCTCCCTCCTGCGCAAGGCCCGGGAGATCTCCGGCGTCAGAAAGGTCTTCGTCCGGAGCGGGGTCCGCTTCGACCTCGCCTTGTCCAGCGAGGAATATATCCGCGAGCTTGTCGAGCATCACGTTTCGGGCCTTCTTAAAATCGCCCCGGAACACGTTTCGAAAAAAGTCCTCCGGCTGATGAACAAGGATTCCGGGGAGGCGTTCGAAAAATTCCGGCGGGCCTTCCGGAAAGCCGACGTTTCCGGCCGGCAGCACCTGAAATACTATTACATGGTCGCCCACCCCGGATGCGGTCCTGAGGAAGCCCGGGACCTGGTCCGGGAGGTCCGCCGCCTGGAGAAGGAAGGCGACCGTCCGATCGAGGGAGTCCAGATCTTCACCCCGACGCCGATGACCCTTTCGACCGCGATGTATCACACCGGGCTGGATCCGCGGACGGGCGAACCCGTCCATGTTCCCCGGACTTTTAAGGAAGTTAAGGAGCAGAAACGGATGCTCGCGGCCGATGCCTCGAAAAAACGCCCGAGGCGGGACGTCCATCTTTCCGCCCGGTCCCAGCGAACGGGGACCGTCCTCCCGGCTTTTCGCGGCCGCAAACGCTGAACATATCGTCAGGGGCCAGCCCGACCGGATTTTTCCATTTTTCGTTTTGTGTTTCGACTCCATATTATCCGCAATTTTTCTGGGGGGGAGAGGATGAAAGGCACGGGGAAAACGGCGGCCGGGCTTATTTGGATCCTCGCGGGATCCATGTTTTTCAGCTTTCCGGGCTGTCCGGGGGAGAGGCCGGCGATTCGTTTTTTGCCCCCGGCCGGCCGGAATGAACAACAACGCCCGATCGCATCCGAACTTGCGACTGTGGACATGTGTCGTCCGCCGGAGGACGGCCGGGCGATCGTGAAATACCGCCTGGGCGAAAGGGAATCCCGGGTGTCTCTTTTCGCCGGAAACCGGGTCTGGACGGCGGTCCTTCCGGCGGAGGACCGCATCGAACGGAGCGTCCTCGGGTTCATCAAGGAAACCGGCCGGCCGTCGGGGGCCCTGGATTCCCTTCGTGAAGCGGCCAGGCGGATCGCCGTTGAATTGATTCCTTTCGACCGGGAACTAGCCGGGCTGCGGGTGGACCGGCTGATCGTGATTCCGGACGGAGTTTTGAGCCGTCTCGCCTTTGAAGCTCTGAGGACGGCCGATGACCGGGCTTTTCTGGTCGAAAAATATTCGATTTCGTACGCGCCCTACTCGACCGGGCTGAAGCCTTCCCGGCCGAACCCGGGGGCCCCCGGCCCCCGCCTCTTAGCCGTGGGAGCTTCCGACCCGGACCGTTCAAACGATGGGACCGGAAGAAGCATCCGGCGCGGCGCGATGGCGGGGGTGCGGAACGAAATCGAAGACGTATCCCGTTTGTTTGACCGGAACCATCGCTGCGTTTACCTGGACCGAGAGGCGAACGAGGCCAATATCAGGAGGCATCGGGGGGAGCGTTTTCAACTCATCCATATCGCTTCGCACGGGAGGCCGGACGAAGGCGTCCCGGCGCGGTCCGCGCTCGTTCTCTCGAGGAGTCGCGGTGACGACGGCGACCTCCGGGCGGAGGAAATCTCCAGTTTGGGAATGGACGCCGATCTTGTCGTCCTGTCGGCCTGTTACACCGCGTGCGGGACCTTCGCCTCACCGGAGGGGGCGGGCGGATTGCCCCTGGCTTTCATGCACGCGGGA
>CAYSGA010000267.1:0-3579 GCA_964430165.1 uncultured Eubacteriales bacterium | reverse complement strand
TGAACAGCGGAAAACCGATCGAGACGCACCGGTAGCTCACCGAATCCATCTTCTCCCGCTTTTCCGGCTCCTTGGCCTAAGATACATGATGCTCGTGATGAAGGCGACGGCGAAAAAGGCCTCGCCTAAAAGCGTCACCGAGACATGAAGCCAGAGCCAGTAGCTTTGCAGGGCGGGGACGAGCGGGGCCGCCTCCTTGGGCATCAGCGGCGAGGAGGCCAGGGCCATGATCGCGATCACGATCAGCATCAGGTATGCGCCGACTTTCGGGACTTTGAATTTCGCCTCGACGAAGACGAAGGCCAGGACCGAAGCCCAGGCGAGAAACGACAGCGACTCGTACATGTTGGTGAACGGCGCGTGCCCGCTTTGGAACGTCCGTAAAACGAGGGCGACGGTATGCACGGCCAGTCCGGCGACGGCCGCGGCGAACCCGGCCCTCGCCCGCCGCGCTTTTTTCCCGAACAGAAATACCAGGTAGAAAAGCGCGGCGACGAAATAAACCGTGAATGCGGCGGTGAAAAACATCGATTCCGTCATTTGGCACTCCTCACATCAATTGGTGCCAGGTTACTCATTTCCTTATTTCCGAATTGCTTTTCCGCGCAGAATGAACACGAAATCGGGAAATGAGTAACCTGGCACCGATTTATTTTCCCAACGCGGCGATCACCCGGGCGAATTCCGCTTCGAACCGATCCCGGCTTTTTGTCGCGATCCCGCCGGCCGTGATTTCCGTTTTCGCCGCGCCCCCGCGCCCTCCCGCGCCCGCTCCCATACCGGCACCCGCCCGCGCCCCGACGCCTCCCCCAGCCGCACTTTCCGCGCCTTCCAGCACCATCCTGATCTCCCACGTCGGCCGGTAAAACGCCAAAAACAAACCGGCCATGACCAGAATGCAACCGAGCCAGATCAGCGGCACGCCCGGGTCCTTGGCCGCCTGGATCACCGAAAATTGGGGAGCGTCGACGTCCCGGAGTTCGATCCTCCAGTCCTCGGCCGCCTCCCCGCGCAGCCGGGTGAAATCGGGATACGCCGCAAACACCCAGCCCTCGACGACCTTCCGCCCGCCGCTCCAGACTTCTACGAGAGCGGCCGGGTTGTTCAACTGATCGGAACGCGTCTCCGGCGCGTTGTTTTCCCCGAGCACAAAATCGGGAATGAACCGGCGCACCGCTAATTCCGTCCCGTCCGCGTCTCCCGGCGCCGTCTTTTCCCCGACCCGGATTTTCATCGTCCGCCCCGCTTCCGACCCCTCTTCTCCCGCCGTTGCCGCGCCCGCCGCCCCCGCCTCGCTTCTTTTCCGGACCCGCAACTCGAGCGTCGGGTTGTCCCAGTCGAAGCCGTAGGCGCTCTGGTAAAACGAAAATCCCCGATGAACGAGGGGATGATTGACCTCAATGACTTGGGTCCGCACGTCCCTTCCGTTTTCGACCACGGTCAGGGTGCTTTTCCAATCCTTGACGTTTCCGTCCGGATACATCTCCGTCTCGAATTTATCCAGCCGCAGGGCGAATCCCGCCCGCGGCACGTCCAGGAGCTTGCCGACGTTAAGGCCGAGGTCCGTCCGGAATCCGCCGGCCGCGGTCACAATCCCGCCGGCGATGATGACGAGCAACCCGAGATGAACGGCGTCCGAGCCGAATATTCCGGCCACGCCTTTCCGGCCTAAAATATGAACACGGCCGGCGACCCCGCCGCCGCCAATCCCGCTTCCGCCCCCTTCCGTGCCCGCCTCCTCAACAACCCTCACCCGGTAGCGCGCCGCTCTCAATGCCTCAACCGCGGTCCCCTTTGCTTCGGCCGCGCCCACATTCAATCGCACCTTGTCCTTGATCTTCCCTGCCGCCAGCGCCTTCAGGTCGCATTCAATTTTCGGTCGCGCTGCCCGCCTCACTTTGCCCCCGAGCCGCATCAACGTGCAGACGACGATGTTCAGGCCGAACAGGCCCAGCAACCCCAGAAACCACACCGACCGGTAAAGGTCGGTGAATTGAAGCCGGACCAGCGTCTCCGCCAATCCGCCGTAGCGGGCGGCGTAATCGGCCGCGTCCCGTCCCTGGGGGATGAGCGTGCCCAGAATTGAGGCGGCGACCAGCGCGATAATGAGAATGATCGCTAGCCGGACAGACGATAAAAACCTGATGATCGCTTTCATTTCCTTGCGTGCGCCATCTTACCGGAAATTGCGAGTGTTTTTCCAGTCAGAGAAGAGGTTTGATGATCGGTCGAGGAATCGGGAAAGGGAACGATTTAACGAGTTTTTCTCGGGATTGACGAAGACCCGGCTTTCTCTTTCCGGGCTCCCAAGACTTATTTCGCCTTTGCCTTCTTCTTCGCCGCGGCGATTTTCTTGTCCGTGATCTCGATGACGTCGACCAGGGAAATGCTTTCGAAATAATTCTTCATCATGACCGAGGCGGCCTTCCAGATTTCGTAGGTTCCGCAGGTCGCCACCTTGTCGCAGCTCGTTTCGTCCTCGACGCATTCGACCAGGCTGCAGGTCCCTTCCAGGGCGTGAAGGATGTCGCAGACCTTGATCTCGGAAGGTTTGCGGGCGAGGGTGTAGCCGCCGCCGGCTCCGCGGATGCTCTTGACCAGCTTGTTGATTTTAAGCGGGATGATGATCTGTTCGAGGTAGCGGATCGAGATCCCTTCCGCGTCCGCCACGCTTTTCAGGATGATCGCTTTGGGACCTTCGTCATAATGACGGGCCAGGTTGACCATCAGACGGGTGCCGTATCTCCCCTTTGTCGACAGTTTGATCATACTGCGCTCCTTCTCAGTGTCGGCTGTTTCGGTCCGGCCGTTCCGGCCGCGAATCGGACCCATCATATTCCAGCAGGAAACCATATTCAACCTAAATTTATAGGATTTATAAATTACGCGTATTTATGGGAATTTCCGGGCCTTATAAATCGGTACCAGGTTAACCGTTTCCCTATTATGTTTCGATTATTTAGCTGGTTTATTTAGAATGACTTGACTGAGATAAGATCGCGGAATTAGGGAAATGGTTAACCTGGTACCGATTAGTAATCAGGTAATGGTTAACCTGGTACCGATTTGTTGACAACCCCCGGGCGGGGCGATATTCTAACCCTTCCCAATCCATCCAAAGGACGTGTCAATGTCCAAAGAAATCCTTCTCGGCGACGAAGCCGTCGCCCTGGGCGCCGTCCAGGCCGGTCTGACCGCGGCCTACAGCTATCCCGGCACCCCGGCGTCCGAAATCATGGAATATCTCATCCGGATGAACGGCCGCGTCGGCAAATACGTCGCCGCCTGGTCGGTCAACGAGAAAACGGCCTTCGAAGAAGCCCTCGGCGCCTCCTACGCCGGCGGCCGGGCCCTCGTCTCGTTCAAGCACGTCGGCCTCAACGTCGCGGCCGACCCGTTCATGAGCGCGGCCCTGCTCGGGATCAACGGCGGGTTCATCCTCGTCTCGGCCGACGACCCGAGCATGCACAGCTCCCAGAACGAGCAGGACAGCCGCTTTTACGCCCAGTTCGCCCTGATCCCGTGTTTCGAGCCGGCCGACCACCAGGAGGCCTACGACTGTGCCCGCGAGGCCTACGA
>CAYSGA010000266.1:0-3591 GCA_964430165.1 uncultured Eubacteriales bacterium | reverse complement strand
GTCGCCAGCCCGCCGGCGTTACAATGCGTCAGGACGACATCTCCGTCCTTGATCAGAGGGGCGCCGTTTGCCCCGATCCGGCGGCAAATCTCCTCGTCCTCGCGGTCGATTTCGATCGCTTCGGCGACGAGCGTTTTTTGAAGCTCGGCCAGCGGCCATTCGCGCCCGGCCTCGAACACCGCCCGCATCCGCTCCAAAGCCCAAAAGAGATTGCGGGCGGTCGGGCGGGTCCGATGAATCCTATCATGGATGCGGGCAAACGCCGCGGCCCGATCCTCCCCGGCCGTAACGCTCCGCATCCCGAGGGCGATTCCCATCGCAGCCGCCACCCCGATCGCCGGGGCGCCGCGGATGACCATCGTTTCGATGGCTTCGGCCGCCTGTTCATAAGTGCGGCATTCCACGTAGGTTTCTTCCAACGGCAGCTTCCGCTGGTCGATCATGACGATTTTGTCGCCGGCCCATTCGATCGTCGGACGCATGATTCCTCCAAAGTCAGCCCTCTCAGTATACTAAATCGGAGCGGCCGCAAAAACTATAAATCGGTACCTGGTACCGATTTAAAAAAAATCCGGCGGAAACCAGGAAACGGTTAACCAGGTACCGATTTAAAACACGGTCTTGACCCGGACGCCGCTGGCCCGGAGCTCCCTGGCCAGGACGGCCCCCTGCTTCCGGAAAAACGAATCCGATAAAAAATCCAGGAGGCCGTGCCGGGCATAAAATTCCCGCACGGCCGGAAGGTAATTCATCCGGTCGATGAAAACATGTTCAACGGCCGGGGCCAGGAGGGCGGCCAGCTTTTCCGGGCTCCCCGGAAGGAGCGGCCCGGCGAAGGCGAAGGTTCGGACCCCGGCGGCCTTGAATTCCTTCAGAATCTCGGCCCGTTCCCGAACTGGCGCGGCGTTGGGCTCGAACAACCGGGCCGACGCTTCGTCCTCCGTGGCGATGGTGAAACCCACCTCGATGTTCGACAGACGGCGGATGACGTCGAGGTCGCGCCGAAGGAGGGCCGATTTCGACTGGATCACCACCGGGAAGTCCTTTCCGATAAGGGCTTCCACCGAGCGCCGGGTTAAGGCGTACTTCTTTTCGAGAGGTTGGTAAGGATCACAGACCGAAGCGATCCAAATCGTTCCCTTTTTCGCCTTGCGGATTTGTTTGGCCAGAAGGTCCGGGGCGTTGATTTTGACGTCGACGAATTCTCCCCACGGCTCGGCATGGCCGCTGTACCGCCGCATGAACAGCGCGGCGTAACAGTAGACGCAACCGACCTGGCAACCGGTATAGGGATTGATGCAGTAGTCGTAGATTTTGGAGGCGTTAAGAATGGATTTCGCCTCGATTTCGCGAACGACGGGAGCCTGGGCCAGCGCTTGATCGGGCACGTTTTTCGGCTCCAGTATAGCGATTCCGCAATTCATATGGAAATTCCACGGAGAATACTGAAACGCTGAAAGGACGGCCGACTCAGGGTGACGCGGAGATGCACAACGCAGCGCCAGAGGTTCCCCACGGGGGGATGGGTGGCGCGAGGATGGGCGCTCCGCGGCAGGACCCTGAGATAGCCGGCCTCATGGGAGATCGGAGCCGGCTTTACTTCACCTCGAGGATCGCCAGGAAGGCTTCCTGGGGGATGTTCACCCGGCCGACGGTCCGCATGCGTTTTTTGCCGGCTTTCTGCTTTTCGAGGACCTTCATTTTCCTCGTGTAATCCCCGCCGTAAAGCTTGGCCAGGACGTCCTTTCGAAAGGCCTTGATCGTTTCCCGGGCGATGATCCGGCCCCCGAGAGCCGCCTGCAGGGCGACCTCGTACTGCTGGCGCGGGATGGCCTTGCGCATCCGCCCGACCAGGGCCCGGCCGAACGCATAGGCCTTGTCCTTGTGGACGATGACCGAAAGCTCGTCCACCTGTTCCTGGTTGATCAGGATGTCGAGCTTGACGAGCGGGCCTTCGCGGTAACCGGCCGGTTCGTAATCGAGGGATGCATATCCCTGCGACACCGATTTCAACTGGTTGAAAAAGTCGAACACGACCTCATTGAGCGGGAGAAGGTACTGGAGAAGGACGCGGTTGGGGCTGATGTACTCGAGCTTTTTCTGCTCGCCGCGACGGCCCTCGAGCAGGGCCAAGATCGCCCCGATATAACGGTCAGGCGTAAGGATCATGGCCTCGATGACCGGCTCGGCGATAGAAGCGATGTTCTGGGGGTCGGGAAGATGGGACGGTGTCCGGATATCGATAGTCTCACCGATCCGGGTCGTCACCCGGTAACCGACGCTGGGAGCGGTCGTCAGCAGGGTCAGGCCGAATTCCCGCTCGAGGCGTTCCTGGACGATTTCGCGGTGGAGAAGCCCCAGGAAACCGCAACGATACCCCTGGCCGAGGGCTTGCGATGATTCGGGCTCATAAAAAAACGAGGCGTCGTTCAACCGCAATTTCTCGAGAGAATCGCGGAGATCCTCGATCCTCGTATCCCCCGCGGGAAAAAGCCCGCAAAAAACCGTCGGCTTGGCTTCCTTGAACCCGGCCAGGGCGGCTTCGGCCGGGCGGTTCCGGTGGGTGATGGTGTCGCCGATCCGGGCATGGCTCAACGTTTTGATGCCGGCAATCACATATCCGACTTCGCCCGCGGACAGCGTTTCCATCTTCACCGGCTTCGGGGTGAGATAGCCGAGCTCCTCGACCGCGTAATCGGCCTGCAGGCCCATGAGGGTGATCGCGTCTCCCGTCCTGAGCGCGCCGTCGACCACCCGGACGAGAACGACGACCCCACGGTAGTTATCGTACCAGGAATCGAATAGAAGCGCCTTGAGCGGGGCCTCCGGCCGGCCTTTCGGCGGCGGAATCCGGGCGACGACGGCTTCCAGGATGTCGGTCACATTCTGGCCGGTCTTGGCGCTGGTGAGAAGCGCCTCGTCCCGGCTCAAACCGACGATGTGTTCGAGCTGGTCGAGGGCGGCCCCGACATCGGCCGAGACGAGGTCGATTTTGTTGATGACCGGAATTAAAACGAGGTCGTTATGCAGGGCTAAATACGCGTTGGCCAGCGTTTGGGCCTCGACGCCCTGAGAGGCGTCGATGACGAGAAGCGCGCCCTCGCAGGCGGCCAAGCTGCGCGAGACCTCGTAGGAAAAATCGACGTGGCCCGGCGTATCGATGAGGTTCAGGGCGTATTCCCGGCCGTCTTTGGCCGGATAAGCCAGCCGGGCGGTCTGGGCCTTGATGGTAATGCCGCGCTCCCGTTCCAGATCCATGGTGTCGAGCGTCTGGGCCCGCAGGTCGCGCGAGGCGACCGCCCCGGTCGTTTCGAGAAAGCGGTCGGCCAGGGTTGATTTGCCGTGGTCCACGTGGGCGATGATGGAGAAATTGCGGATACGATCCATGGGAAACGGATATGTTCGCAGAAAACCTCCTCCCGGTCAATTTACATTGACTTTTCCGGCTCTCTCGAGTACTTTCTAAGGGGGTTGGTTTGGCGTTTTAGCGGCAAAGAAAGTTAAAGGAGGCCGACATGTTTCTGTTCGGCACAGTCGGACCGCAAGAGCTCTTGATCGTCCTCTTGATCGTCATCATCATCTTCGGGGCGA
>CAYSGA010000265.1:0-3592 GCA_964430165.1 uncultured Eubacteriales bacterium | reverse complement strand
GGGATCATGGGCTGGGCCGACCTTCTGACCAAAATGAAGCTCCGCTACGACGCTCCCGAAGCTTTGACGCTGGCGGAAAAGGTCGGGGCCTTCCTCCGGGCCCGGGCGGAGGCGGAATCCGCCCGGCTGGCGAAAACGCGCGGCGATTTCCCGAACATCGGGAAGTCCGTCTACAAGGACCGCCGCATGCGGAACGCGACGCTCTTGACTATCGCCCCGACCGGGACGATTTCCCGGATCGCCGGCTGTTCCTCGAGCATCGAGCCCGTTTTCGCCTTCGAATTCACCTCCCATATCATGGACGCCGTACTCAAGGACGTCCATCCGCTGTATGCCGAATGGACCGAGAGGAACCCGGGCAAAAAAGCCCCCGGGTATTTCGTCACCGCCCACGACATCGTCCCGGAAGCGCACATCCGGATGCAGGCCGCCTTCCAGAAATCCGTGGACAACTCCGTTTCCAAGACAATCAACATGCCGCATGCGGCCTCGTTGAAGGATGTCGAGTCGGCCTACCTCCTGGCGTACGAACTGGGGACGAAGGGCATCACCCTTTACCGCGACGGCTGCCGCGAGGAGCAGGTCCTGGTCAAGACGGGGACGCCGGCCGCGCGGCTCCCGGAGGAGCGGCCGGACACGTTGACTTCGATCACGGACAAGATCAAGACGGGCTTCGGCAATCTGTACATCACCATCACCTACTTCAACCAGAAGCCGTTCGAAGTCTTCGCCTCGATCGGGAAGAGCGGCTACTCGACCATGGCCGACGCCGAAGCCATCGGCCGGTTGATTTCGCTGGGCCTGAGAAGCGGCGTGGACCCCAAGGAACTGGTCTCCCAGCTCAAGGGGATCGGGGGGTCGGAGCCGATCTTCACCGAGGGGGGACTGGTGACCTCGATTCCCGACGCGGTGGCCCGGGTCCTGGAGCGTCATTTCGGCGAGGCGAAAAACGGTTCCAAGGACATGTCCCAATCGCAATGCAAGCAGTGCGGGGCGACTTTGCCCGACGAGAAGTGCCCCGTCTGTCCCAATTGCGGCTGGAACAAGTGTTCATGACGGCCAGCCCGATCCCGGAAACTTGACATTTTCCCGAATAAACCCTATAATTTCTATAGGAATTAAAAAAATCTGGATAAAATGGTTCGGAGCGACTATATTAAGAGGACCCTAGGAAGGAGAATTTTATGAAAGAAAAAGTCGAAGCGGCCTTGAATAAAATCCGGCCCCAGCTGCAAATGGATGGCGGGGACGTCGAACTGGTCGGGATCGAAAACGACGGTGTCGTCAAGGTGCGCCTGAAAGGCGCCTGCGGCGGTTGCCCGATGTCCCAGATGACCCTGAAAATGGGGATCGAACGGATCCTCAAGAAGGAAGTCCCCGAAGTCAAGGAAGTCGTTTCGGTCTGAACGCGTTCCGTTCCCCGGCTGCCGATGAAGCGCATCTATCTCGATCATATCGCCGCCGCGCCCCTGGCGCCCGGAGTGTTCGGGAAAATGCGCCCGTTCCTGGAGACGGACTTCGGAAACCCCCAGAGCCTCCATGCGGACGGACAGGCCGCGGCGGAAGCCATGGCCGAAGCCCGGGAACATGTTTCCGCCCTGATCGGAGCCGATCCGGGGGAGATCATCTTTACGGCCAGCGGTACGGAGGCCAACAACCTCGCGGTCAAAGGGCTGGCCCAGGCGCAGCGGGCCAAGGGGAATCACCTCGTCGTCTCGGCGATCGAACACGCCTCCGTCCTGAACGCGGTTAAAACCCTGGAGAAATCCGGTTTTCAAACGACGGTCGTCCCGGTCGACGGGGAAGGCCGGGTCGATCCGGCCGCCGTCGCCGTCGCCCTCCGCAAAGAGACCATTCTCGTTTCCGTGATGACGGCCAATTCCGAAGTCGGAACGATCGAGCCGGTCGCGGAAATCGTCCGCGAAGTCAAGGCCAAGGCCCCCGGCGTGCTTGTCCATACCGACGCGGTCGCGGCCGCGGGCAACATCCCCCTGGACGTCAACGCGCTGGGAGTCGACGCCCTGAGTTTTTCCGGAAACGCCTTTTACGGCCCGAAAGGGAGCGCCGCCCTGTTTCTCAAAAAAGGGACGAAACTCACTCCTCAGACCGAGGGTGGCATTCAGGAAGGAGGACGTCGCGGCGGGACCGAGGACGTCGCGGCGATCGTCGGCCTGGGGGAAGCCGCCCGCCTGGCCGCGGAGGCGATGTCCGACCGGGTTGTCCGGATGACCGCCCTGCGCGACCGTCTGATCGAGGGCCTTCCCAGGTCCGTCGAGCGCGTCCGTCTTACCGGATCCCCGGGTCTCCGGCTTCCGTACCACGCCAGCTTCTGCGTCGAATTCGTCGAGGGCGAAGCGCTGTTGCTCAGCCTTGATTTCAAGGGGATCGCGGCCTCGAGTTTTTCGGCCTGCACGTCGAAATCGCTCAAGGTTTCGCATGTCCTGCTGGCCATGGGGCTGGACCACACCCTGGCCCAGGGATCGCTGATTTTCAGCCTGATCGACTCGACGACGGCCGCCGACATCGATGTCCTGTTGGAGGTGTTTCCCCCGATCGTCGCCCGGCTGCGGAACATGTCCCCCCTCTACACCGAATTTTTAAAGGAGACCGGGCGATGATTTATTCCGATAAAGTGATGGACCATTTCCAGAACCCCCGGAACGTGGGCACCCTCCCCGACGCCGACGGCGTCGGCCAGGTCGGCAACCCCGTCTGCGGCGACATGATGACCTTCTATGTCAAGGTGAAAGACGATCTTCTGACCGACGTCAAATTCCAGACCTTCGGCTGCGGGGCGGCGATCGCCGTCTCGAGCATGGTTTCGGAGATGGCCGTCGGCAAGACGGTCAAAGAGGCCATGGAAATCACCAACGAGAAAGTGGCCGAGGAGCTCGGCGGCCTGCCGAAGAACAAGATGCATTGTTCCAACCTCGGAGCGGACGCGCTGCACGCCGCCCTGGACAATTACAAGGCCCGGGCGGCCGGGATGGCCTCCGGCCCGACCGTCGTTTCCGGTCACGACCATGAAGCTGTCGGCGGAACGCCCGATCATTGTCCCTACTGCGAGGGTCCGGTTGAAGGCCTGGCGAACATGTGTTCCTGCAAAAAATGCGACCTGGATCTCGTCGAGTGCGGCCACTGCCACCTGTATACCAACAAGGCCGAAACAAACTGCACCCACTGCGGTGCCCAGCTCGAGCCGTAGGACCGATGACCGCGACGAAGACGACGCCCGACCCGGCTCTTTTGAGCCGGCGGGTCAGGGAACTGGCCCGGGAGTGCGAAGCCGTCATCCTCGCCCACAATTACCAGCGCCCGGAAGTCCAGGAGACCGCCGATTTCGTCGGCGACTCGCTCGAGCTCAGCCGGAAAGCCGCGGCGGTCGAGGGCCGGGTCATCGTTTTTTGCGGCGTTTTGTTCATGGCCGAAACCGCGGCCGTCCTGGCCCCGGACAAGATCGTCCTTCTTCCCGACGAGGGCGCGGGATGCCCCCTGGCCGACATGCTTCCGGCCGAGGACCTGGTCGATTGGAAAAAACAGTATCCCGGCCGGCCGGCGGTTTTGTATATCAACACCTCGGCTGCCGCCAAAG
>CAYSGA010000264.1:0-3608 GCA_964430165.1 uncultured Eubacteriales bacterium | reverse complement strand
GTCGGTTCCCCGGCGGACCGTCCGAAGGTCCTTGCCGCTGACGGTCGCGACCTTCTCGACGAGGTAAAGCCCGGGATGCCCGCGGGTCGGATCGCCGCGGACGATTTCAGCGTCCTCCGGGACGGCCCCGCCGAAGGACGCAAGCAGAGTCGCCTCATCCTCAGCCGGGCCCGCTTTGACCAGTTTCCAATTCAGGACGGCGGTGACTTTGATCAGGTCCTTGACCCGATCCGGGTCGTCCACGCCGGGAAGTTCGACCACGATCTGGTCGTTTCCCTGGCGCTGGATGAGAGGTTCGGAAACGCCGAACTCGTCGATTCGGTTCCGGATGGTTTCGAGCGTCTGGGCGACCGCCTGGTCCTCGAGAAAAGTGACGGCGGCCGACTTGAGAGTGAAGGTGACCCGGTCGGCCATGAAGGACGCGTCCCAATCGCGGGTGTATTGTTCGATCAGGTCCTTGGTTTTAGCCTGTTGATCGACGTCCAGGCCGGTGATGGCGAACTTGCCCGGCTTTTCCTTGGCCCCGGTCGCAAACGTGACGGAGTTCTTTTTGAAAAGTTCGGTGAACCGGACAATTTCCTGGTCGGTTTCGCCGTTGAGGGCGTCCTCGGTCATGACCTGGAGCACCAGGTGGATGCCTCCCTTGAGGTCCAGGCCGAGTTTGATTTTTTCCCGGACCGGGAGGGCTAAAAACAGGCACAAACCCAGAACGGCGATCGTGAGGAGGGCTTTCCAGCGAAGTCCTTTCTTCATCGGTTGTCTCTTTCCTTAATCATTTGAGGCGATGCCGCGCGGCGAAGGCGCGGCCGGTTTCCCCGGGGAAGGCCGGCCATAGGAGTTGAGGATTCCTCAAGACTCGGATTTTTCGACCGAACCCGGCTCGCCGGAGGCGAGGATGACGCCGACGGAGCTCTTGGTGACCTCGATTTTGACGTTGGCCGCGACCTTGAGCTCGATCCGGTCTTGGAGAATGCCCATGACCGTGCCGAACATCCCGCCGGTCGTGATGATCTTGGCGCCCGGCTTCAGGGCCGCGACGCTTTCCAAGTGCTTTTTCTGTTTCTTTCGTTGGGGAAGAATGATGAGGAGATAAAAAATCCCGAAGACGAGGACGAACGGGATCAGGGCGGTCAACATGTTCCCTTGAGGCATTGCCTGCCCCGCCTGAGATTGGCCTTGTTGGGCCGCGAAAAGAGCGCTGAAAATCATCGGTTCACTTCCTTTAACATGTTCATTTGATTCAACTTAAATAGCTGAAACGAATGTGATTGAATAGATTGCCGCATTTTAGCGAAGAAGTCAAGATAAAAGTGGAGATTGTGGATCGTATTCAGCACGGCCGAGGTGATTTCCTTGCGTTCGTACAGGTGGCGCAGGTACGCCCTGGAATAGCGACGGCACGCCGGACAGCCGCACGTCTCGTCGATGGGTCGGAGATCATCGGCGTATTTTTTATTCTTGATGGTCATGATGCCTTGGCGGGTGAACAGAGAGCCGTTTCTCGCGTTGCGGGTCGGCAGGACGCAATCGAAAAGATCGACGCCCCGGTCCACGGCTTCGAGAATATCCGCGAGATAACCCATCCCCATGAGATAGCGCGGCTTGTTTTTTGGGAGCAGGGCGTCGCTCCGTTCCAGGGTTTCATGAAGCTGAGCCTTGGCCTCCCCGAGGCCGAGCCCGCCGATCGCGTAGCCGTCGAAATCCATGGCCGTGAGTTCCTCGGTACAACGCCGCCGCAGGTCCGGGATGACGCCGCCCTGGGTGATGGCCCAAAGGTGGGAGTCCGTCTCTCGTTTGAGAAACGCGTCCCGGGCCCGGCCGGCCCACCGGGTCGTCGTTTCGGCGGCCTCCCTGACCTTGGACTCGGGGGAGGCGAAGGGGACGAAATGGTCGAGAACCATCATGATGTCCGAACCAAGGCGGAGTTGAACGTCCAGCACGTCCTCGGGAGTCAGGAAGAGTTTTGAACCGTCCAGGTGCGAGGCGAAGGCCACGCCGTCGCGGCGGACTTTAACCAGCGGCCCGAGGCTGTAGATCTGGAAACCGCCGCTGTCGGTCAGAATGGGCTTCGGCCAGGAGATAAAGGCGTGCAGCCCGCCCATCGCCCGGACGGCCTCCGCGCCGGGGCGCAGAAACAAGTGGTAGGAATTGCAGAGGATCAGGTGGGCTCCGAGAGCGGACACCTGGTCGTGGGTCAGGCTCTTGACTGAGCCCTGGCTGGCGACGGGGGCGAAGGCCGGTGTCGGGATGGCCCCATGGGGCGTTTGGATCACGCCCGCTCGGGCCGAAGAATCGGCGGCCGAAGCCTCAATGATGAATCCTTTTTTCATGAGCGGGGTTTAATTAAGGATGCGAAAATCACGCGGGCAGTATACCGGATTCATCCCCGAAGATAAAACGGACGGCCGGAGCCGCCCCGTATTCGGGAACTTCTTCGGGGGGAATCAGCCCGTCGGTCATCGGGGAGACGAATCCGGTTTCGGTTGAAGCGCCCGTCATTTTACGCTATAGTACCTCTTCTTTTTAAGGAAGTTCCGATGACCGAAGCGAAAACGAAGGAAAAGAAAAAGAGGACGAAGAGCGTCGTCCGCGAATACTTCGAGCTCATCGCCGAAACGGCCGTTTTCGTCTTTTTCGTGATGACGTTCGCCGTTCAGGCGTTCCAGATTCCCACGGGATCCATGGAACCCACGCTTCTCGTTGGAGATTTTCTCCTGGTGAACAAATTCGTCTACGACAACGGGACCCCGCCGCTCGACCGGCTTTTGCTTCCGCGGCGCGACATCAAGCGTAACGACATCATCGTCTTTAAATATCCGAACGAGCTGTCCAAGGACTACGTCAAACGGGTCATCGGGCTTCCCGGCGAAAAGTTAGAGATTCGGGACAAGCAGGTCTACATCAACGATCAACCGCTCCGCGAACCCTTCAAGGTCCACAGCGACGCCCAGGTCTATGCCAAAAACGGGTATTACAACTATGAGGACGCGATCCGGGACAATTTCGGTCCCGTGACCATCCCGCCGGGGCATCTGTTCGCCATGGGCGACAACCGCGACCAGAGCTCGGATTCCCGGTATTGGGGGTTCGTCCCGTTGAGTTACGTCAAGGGGCGTCCCTGGATCATCTATTTTTCGTACGCCGCGGATCGGGACGCCTATCTCAAGACCTCCGTGCGCGACCGTTTGAAAAAACTCGTCCAATTCATCCCCAAAGCCCGCTGGAACCGGATGCTTAAAATCATTCGTTAGACGTGGGTTCCGCCGTCGTCCTCCCGAACTGAGTCGTCCGGCCGGAATCCGGCGGGCGGATTTTTCCGGTCAACGGGTTTTCCGGATGGTGACGTCCTCGTAGGAGGAGATCGTGATGAGCGGGTTCCTCGCCTTGAATTCCGGGGTGAAGATCGTCGTCCGGGTGAACCCGTCCATGTCCTTGGCCACCGGAAGGCCGGCATAGTAGAGGAGCGTCGGGGCGATGTCCGCGAGGCGGAGGCCGTCGGCGCTCCGCCCGCGGGAGACACCCCGACCGTAAAAAAAGACGACCCCGTCGGGGGCTTGTTCATGATAGGCCGAAACGTCGGCGTTCCCCAGAACCCACTCCACCAGCCG
>CAYSGA010000263.1:0-3608 GCA_964430165.1 uncultured Eubacteriales bacterium | reverse complement strand
TTTTAAATTCCCAGCGAAAAAAGACGCGGCGGGAAATGTCGTCGTCAGCAAACCGGCCTCTCCCGGGAAGGAATCATCTCCCGGAGTCATCCTCCAGGGCCATCTCGACATGGTCTGGGAAAAAAATTCCGACGTCGTTCATGACTTTTTGAAGGATCCGATTAAGCCCGTCATCCGGGACGGATGGGTTTACGCCTCGGGGACGACGCTCGGGGCCGACAACGGCATCGGCGTCGCCGCGGCCATGGCGATTTTTGAAGACTCCGCTCTCGTCCACGGCCCGCTCGAAGCTCTGTTCACCATCGAGGAGGAAACCGGGCTGACCGGGGCCCAGGGGATTTCGAACTCGGTTTTGAAGGGCAAATATCTTCTCAACCTCGACAGCGAGGAAGAAGGCGCGTTTACGATCGGTTGCGCCGGCGGAGCCGATTCGGACTTCAACCTCCCCCTGGCCCGCAAAGCTGTCAAGACCAAGACCGCCTTCCGGCTGATGGTCAGCGGGCTGCGCGGAGGCCATTCCGGCATCAATATCCACGAGGGACGGGCCAACGCCGTCAAGATCCTGGCCCGGATCCTCGGCCAAGCCCAGGCTAAATTCGCTTTCGCCCTTTTCCGGATCGAAGGCGGAAACAAGCACAACGCCATCCCGCGCGAAGCGTGGGCCGATCTTTATCTCGAACCGGCGAAAATAAAAGCCTTTTCCGCCTTCCTTCAGGCCGCGGGAGATCAAATCAAGGCCGAATACCATGTCGTTGAACCGGGAATGAAACTGGCCTTCGACCCGGTTGAACCGGGCGCAAAGGACGTCCCCCTGACGCCGAAAAGCCAGAAAACCCTCCTTGATTTTCTGGTGTGCTGCCCGCACGGCGTCGTCTCAATGAACGCCGAAATACCGGGCCTTGTTGAAACCTCCAACAACCTGGCCGTGCTTCGCACCGGCAAGAACAAGGCCAGGATTCTCTGCTCCAGCCGGAGTTCCGTCGGTTCGGCCCTGGAGGCCTTCCGGACCGGCCTGAAATCGCTGGCGGACATCTGCGGGGCCAAAGTGAAGCAGCCGGTGGGGTATCCCGGCTGGAAGCCCGACCTCCGGTCTCCTCTTCTGCAGAAAATGAAAGCCGTTCATCTCGCCGTGACCGGGAAAGAACCCGCGGTCATGGCCATTCACGCCGGTCTCGAATGCGGCCTGCTCGGGAAGAAATATCCGGACATGGACATGATTTCCCTTGGCCCGACGCTCAAGTATCCCCATTCGCCGGACGAACGGGTAGAGATCGCCTCGGTCGAAAAATTCTGGAAATTGCTCCTCGCTTCCATCGAAGCGCTCGCCTAACGTCCTGTTTCGTCATCCCCGCCCCGTCCCCTTTCAAGGGGGCGGGGCTTTTTTATCGATGTCTCCTTGCAGTTTGGATGATATTCCGCTAGCATGAAATCAATTCAAGGTGGAGGATTCGTCATGGGAAAAAAACGCATTCGAACGACCCTCATCGTCCTCGTTTGTGTCGTGTTCCTGGGTCCAGCGGCTTGCCGCCGGAAGGCGCCTTCGCGTCTCGCCGGCGCGCCGCAAGGAGAAGTTCACGGATCTCTCGGCATCGTCCATGCCGGGCCGCGGGGAGCGACGGCAGGTGTTCGGGAATCAGACGAAATCGTCGTCGTTTTCGACCACCCCATGGCCCCCCTGTCCGATCGCCCCTTCGAGGACGCGACCGCGGTTTTCAAAATCGATCCCCCGGTCGCCGGCTCGTTTCGGTGGATGGGCACGCGGACCCTGGCCTTCCTCCCCAAATCGCGCCTCCCAACCGCCACGGAATTCAAAGTCACCATCCCGTCCGGGACGCGCTCCCTGGACGGATTCGCTTTGGACGACGATTACGTCTGGACGTTCGAGACCCTGCGGCCGCGGCTCGTCCGCCATCTGCCCGCCGACGATGAGGGGCAGCTGCGCCTGGAAACCGAGGCCCTCCTCGTCTTCAACCAGCCGGTGGACGCTTTTAAAGTCCGGGACTTCGTTTCTTTTTCCGGAGTCGACGAATCCGGGCGGACGGACCAGCCGGTTTTCGATCTTTTCCGTCCGGATGAAAAAACCCTCAAGGACGCTGACATCCCCGTTTCGCCCGAACGGGCCGTTCTCCTTCGTCCCCGCGGCAAACTCCAGACTGGTTTTACCTACGTCGTCGAGATCAAGTCCGGCCTGACCGGCCGGGAGGGGCGCCTTCCCCTTGAAGAGAACGTCCTGTTTCGTTTTTCCACGTTCAAGGCCTTCCGCTTCGAGGGCCTGGAGGAAGAGGCCGCCCGGGATCCCCATCGGGCGCTGGCCTTCAATTTTTCCAACCGGGTCATGTACAAGGAATTCATTGAAAAAATCCGGATCGAGCCGAAAATCGAAATCCCGGGGTATTACCGGGAATGGGACCACGGCAGCTCGTCTCTATGGGTTGCCCTTCCCCTCGAACCGGATACCAAGTATTCCCTGACCATCCCGGCCGACCTTCGGGACGATTTCGGCAACATCTTGGGCCGGGATGAAACCTGCACGTTCACGACTGGCGCCCTGCCACCCTTCGTCCGGCTGACCACCGGCGCCGGGGTCATGGAATCCTACGGCGATTTGACCTTCCCGCTGTTTGCCGTCAACACGCCCGAGGTCAGGGTCCGGGCGGCCCGGGTGATGCCGGAACAGGCCATTCCCCTTCTCAATACGGAAAGGATTTTTTCCGGCCGGAATTCGTATCGGCCGTATTCCGGATTCTATTCCTTCGACCGGACTCTCCCTTTAAAACTGCCGCGAAACGAACGCGGCTACGTCCCGATCGCCCTCCGCGACATCGAACCCGACGGACACGGGTTTGTCTTTCTCGAGATCGACACGTTCTCCGAAGACGAATGGCTGCGGTATCCGAAAACGTTCCTGCAACTGACGGAGCTGGGGATTTCGGGAAAATTCTCTCCGGAAAACAACGTCATCTGGGTTTCAACCTTGAAAACGGGACAACCCGCGCCCGGGGCCGAAGTCGAAATCCGCGACGACGGCAACCGGGTTCTTTGGAAGGGATCGGCTGGATCGGACGGCCGGGTGGAAACCCCGGGCTGGAAAGGCCTCGGGCTGCGCCCGAAAAACGACTGGAGCAAGCCCCGCCAGTGGGTCATCGCCCGCCTCGGGAACGACGTCGTCCTGGCCGCTTCCGACGAATCGGAAGGGGTCGAGCCCTACCGCTTCGACATCTATTATGACTGGAATCCCGAACCCGCCCGGTTTCAGGGAACGATTTTCTCCGAACGGGGAATCTATCGGGCCGGCGAGACCGTCCATCTCAAAGGCATTCTCCGGGAGAGAACAAAAGGCGCCTGGTCGATTCCCGCGATCCGGGAAACGAACCTGGAAATCCAGGATCCTTTTTCGAAATCCGTGTTCAAGTCCAAGGTCGCCCTGGACGCCTACGGCTCCTTCGCCGTCGATTTCGAAACCCGGGAAGACGCCCCTCTCGGAACATATGACGTCACCGCCATCATTCCCAAGTCTTCGACAAACGCCGAGGAAACGCGGATTAACGAAACCTTCCGAGTCGACGCCTTCCGGCCGGCCGAATTTGAAATTCATTTGAAATCACTCC
>CAYSGA010000262.1:0-3624 GCA_964430165.1 uncultured Eubacteriales bacterium | reverse complement strand
CCGGCAGACGACGTGCCGGGTGGCGTAGGAAAGAAGGTCCTCGTTATGCGTGACCAGGAGAATGGTGATCCCCGAGCGGTGAAGCCCGGCGAGGTGTTCCATGATCACGTTCGTCGAAGCCCGGTCCAGGTTGCCGGTGGGTTCGTCTGCCGCCAGCAGGCGGGGGGGGCGGACAATCGCCCGGGCGATGGCCACGCGCTGCATCTCCCCGGCCGAAAGCCGCCGGGCCGGGCGTCCCTCAAGGCCCGTGAGACCCAACCGCGACAGGGCCTGCCGGGCGAGAGCGACGGCTTCCGCTCGGTCGTGCTCCAGGTAGCGGAAACGGAAGATGACGTTTTCGAGGACAGACCGGTAGGGAAGGAGGACGTAGTTCTGGAAGATCATGGCGAGCTCGTGTTTCCGCAGGACGCTGAGCTCGTCGTCTCCCAGGACCGACGTGTCCCGTCCGTCAAACCAGATGCGGCCGGAGGTGGGCCTGTCTAAAAGGGCGGCCAGATGGAGGAGGGTCGTCTTCCCGGAACCGGATGGCCCGGTGATGACTAGAAATTCCCCCTCGGCCACGGTGAGGTTCACCCGGCGCAGGGCCAGGTGGAAGCCCGAGGCCTCGGCGAAGCCCCGGGTCACGTCGCGCAGACGGAGGATCTCGGCCGGAGGCGTCATGGCAGGATGACGACATCCCCGGGCTTCAACCCGTCGATCACCTCGTAGAAGCGGTCGTTCGACTTTCCCAGCCGGGGGGATTTCCGCTCGATCGAGGAACCGCTTTTCACGCGGACCCAGGGACGGTTTTCCTCCCAGGAAACGGCGGCTCGCGGGACGAGCGTGGCTTGCGGTTTGAAATAGGACAGGATCTGGACCGTCACCGTCATGCCGGGCCGGACCCGCGGGTCGTCGGCGGGGGTCTTGAGCCTGACAATGACGTGAAAGAATCGCTGCCACGCTGGCTGTCCGGGCGGGGTCTGGGCGATCGAGCCGACGGAGCTCACCCACCCTTCCAGCCGGATTTCGGGGAAGGCCACAAGCCGGATCATGGCGTTTCGGCCCTGCAGGACCCGGCCCAGCTCGGCTTCGGGGACTTCGACGGACACGGTCAATTCGTTCATGTTCGGCAGGGCCATGAACGGCTGGTTCGGAAAGACGGTGTCGCCGACGCGGAGCGTCCGGTATTCGCCGCTGACGTACAGGGATTTGTAGACGATATTCCCGTCGGAGGGAGCCCGGATGACGCTGTTCTCGATTTGCTCCCGGGCGAATTGAAGATCCTGCTCCGCCTCGGCCAGCTTGGCCCGGGCCTTGTTGAGCGCGGCGGGATGAAGGTGGGTCCTGGTCAGTTCGAGCTTCCATTCCAGGTTCTCCAGCTGGGTCCGGGCCTGGTCCACCTTGAGCTTCTGCTGGGCGATTTCCTTTTCGGACACGAGTCCCTCGGTAACCATCGGGAGACTGGCTTCCAGGTACTCGGATTCCGCCTGGAGGACCGCCCGCGCTTCCATGATCTTCATCTCGAGGTCGCGGATCTCGAGGGGGTTCACGGCGTTTTTCAGGCTTTCATACTCCGACCGGGCGGTCGTCTCGTTTCCCTCGAGCTTGTGGACCTCCCGTTCGAGCTGAGACGCGTCAAGGCGGACGAGAACGTCGCCCTGTTTCACCCGTTCGCCTTCCGGGGCAAGGTCGATAACGGTCGCGCTCCCCCGGAAGCCGGACATGATCATGACCAGGCGCTCGGCCTCGAGGCGGCCTTCGTATTCCGCCCAGACCGCGAACTCCTCCTGGGTCACCCTGGCGACGGCGAGCGACGGCCCTCCCGGCTTCACCACCCATCCGAACAGAACGACGAGGAGAAGAATCGCGAGAGCGGCGAGCACGAAAGGAAGGCGGCGTGTTTTCATCGGTTTACGGAAGCGCTCCGGGGCTTGAGGTCGTCCGGGGTTTCGACGAGCGTGCCGAGGACATACAGGAGACGGTATCCCGCCAGCGAGGCCTCGGCCCGGGCGGACAGCCATTGGTTCTCCGCTTCAAGAAAGGTTTCTTCGGAGTCCGTCACGGAGAACGGATCGCTGCGGCCGAGCTCGAACAGGCGCTGGGCGAGCTTCCGCCGGGACGAGGCGAGGTCCTTGTTGCGTTCGGAGATGCTCAGGGCGGACCGGGCCCGCCGGTAGGCCGCCCGCTGTTGGTTGACTTCGCGGGCGACGGCCAGCTCGACGATCGAGGCGTTAAGGTCGACCGACGACCCGAACAGGCGGGCCTGTTCGAGCGCGGCCCGTTCCTCCTTCAGATTCACGTTCATGTCGAGGGACAGGCCGACTGCCCAATGGTCGTTCGACGTCGGGGCGGACACGAGGGCATCTCCTTCCGTCCAGCTTTTCCGGGCAACCAGGTTCAAGCCGGGGAGAAGTTTTCGTCCCGCGATCCGAATGCCGCGCGCGGCGTCCTGGCCGTCCTGGAGGGCCTGGGCATAATCGAGACGGTTTTGCAAGGCCGTCTTCAGGGATTCTTCCAGGGGAGGGACGTTCACTTCGAGCAGGACCGTCGGTTTGAGGTCGAAGACCGTCTCCGGGTCGGCCCCGAGAAGCTCGGCGAAATCCCTTTGCTCGAACGAAAAACTCTCCCGGATCGTTTCCAACCGGAATTGGGCTTGGCCTCGGAGCAGTTCCGCCCGCAGCGTGTCGACGCGCGTCGTCCGTCCGAGCACCTCCTTGGCCCGGGTGAGCCGGACCAGCTTTTCCATCCGGTCGACCGAGGCCTGCTCGACGAGGACCCGGCGCCCGAGTTGGAGGATGCTTTCGTACGATTCGATTACCCGGAGGGCGAGGGCGCTTTTTTCCATTTCCAGCGTCCGAAGCGCCGCCCGGTAATTCTGGCGGGCCTGGACGACGGGTTCGCGCTGGACCAGCGCGCCGAAATTCCGGAAAAGCGGCTGGCTGATTTCGACTTGGAGTGTTTTTTGACGAAGAGCGGAGCCGTCTCCGGACGAACCGGCCAGGAATCCCTCGACGCTCGTCTGCGTCCCCCACGGCAGTTTTTGGGAGACGGACAGCCCTCCGCCGGCCACGGTTCGGCCGCCTTCCGCGTTCAGATAGAGCTCCGGACGCACGTCGAGCCGGAAGGCCGATTCCGCCCGGATGACGTCCAGCGCATTGATGGAACTCCCGAAAGCCGACCGGGCCAGCTCCCTGTTCCGGGCGAGGGCCATCCGGATGGCCCCGGAGAGATCGACGGCCTCCGTCGGCCGCTCCTGCGGAGTTCCGAGGCCCGGAAGCCCGGCGAATATCAGGACCGCGACGATTCCCCTGATTCGGCTCATCAATGCGTGCAAATCGTCTCCCTCAAACGCCGCCCAGGCAAGCTTTCAATTCGCGGAAACGATGACGTGGAGATTTTCCAAGCCATAGGCCTTCAACCGTCGAACGACTTGACCGGGTTGACAGGGCGGCGGGCAGTCCACCACGACGCGCTGTCCCGGGGTCCATCGCGCCAGGAGGGCTTCGAATTGGGCGTCCCAGGCCTCCTCGGTCAAGGGGAGCGCTCCCGGGATATGGGACCGGCCGTACTCGGCCGCGGATTGGGCATCGACCCAGAGCACGTCGTCCCCGGAAAGATCGCCGTCGTCTTTAAGGGGAGATTTGG
>CAYSGA010000261.1:0-3659 GCA_964430165.1 uncultured Eubacteriales bacterium | reverse complement strand
CGCCGGTTCCCAGAATCATGTGTGTCTCCTTGGCCGTCCTCTGTCCGGTTCCGATCGGGCGGCGGAATGTCCGCTCACGAAAAGCTCCGTTTCGACCGCCTCTTCCGGTGAAAGGAGACCGCGAACCGGTGGGCTTCGTCCCGGACGTATTGAACGAGCTTGAGGGCGGGCGAAGTGCGTTCCAAGCGGATCCCTCCGGGCTGGTCCGGAGTGTAGATGATTTCCTCGCGCTTGGCCAGGGCTCCGATCGGAAGGCCGGGCAGCCCCAGGCGGGCGAGAACCTCCCGGCCGGCGTGAAGCTGCGGCAGTCCGCCGTCCACCAGGACGAAATCGGCGAGCGGATGCTTCTCGCGGAGGATGCGGGTATACCGCCTTTCCAGGGCTTCGCTCAGGGCGGCCGTATCGTCTGGTTTCCGGGCCGTTCGGATTCGATATCTCCGGTAACCATCCTTCCAGGGCCGGCCGTCGAGAAATGTGACCAGCGAGGCGACGGTTTCCACGCCCTGCGTGTGGGAAACGTCGAAACCTTCGATCCGGACAGGAAGAACCTGAAGCCCGAGGGCGGACTTAAGCTCCTCGACGGCGACATGCTCGCCGGCTGCCTGGCGGAGGACGATTTCGGCGTTTTTAACCGCCCATTCGAGAAGCGTCCGTCCGTCGCCCCGCCGCGGGACAATGAGGGAAATCCGTCGTTTCGCGGCCGCGTTCCATCCGGCCCGCAAGGCGGCCGCGCCCGCTGGAAGCGTGGGAACGATGATTTTATCCGGGAGCGGGCGGCGGGAATAGAATTCGTTAAGGAATTCACGGAGCGTTTCCTCCGGGGAAAGCGAGGGATCCTGTTCCAGGACGTATTCCGTGGATTCCCGGACTTTTCCGCCCATCATGTGAAAAACGTGAACGGCCGATCGGGACCCGGTCCGGGCGCAGCCGATGATATCCTGGTTTTCCAGCCGGACGGAAATCGCCTTTGGCCGGGAACGGATTTGTTCGATCGTCTTGAGGAGGTCCCGATACCGGGCGGCATCCTCGAAACGCTCGGCGGCGGCCGCCCTGTTCATCCGTTCGCGGAGGGTTTTGGCCAGTTCCTGCGTCCGCCCCTCCAGAAACAGAACTGCGTCGCGGACCGAGGCCGCGTAATCTTCGCCTCCTATCCGGCCGACGCAAGGGGCCGAACAGTTCCCCAGTTCGAACTCGAGGCAGGGACGTTTGCGGGCGCGAAAGACGGTGTCTGCGCAGTTCCGCAAACGGAAGGATTTCGTCAGCAGTTGAAGCGTTTTCCCGGCCTCCCGGGCGGGGCTGAACGGGCCGAAGTAGCGGGCCCCGTCGGAGGCGACCTTCCGGCTGAAATATACGCCCGGAAAAACTTCCCGAACCGTGAGGCGAAGGTAGGGAAAGCTCTTGTCGTCCTTGAGACGAAGGTTGAATTTCGGCTGGTAATGCTGGACGAAATTGTTTTCCAGAAACGCCGCCTCACGCTCCGAGGCTGTCAGGATGAAATCGAGACGGGCTGTTTCGGACAGGATGTTCCGGACTTTCGGATCGTCCGACGGCTGGAAATAAGACCGGACGCGGGCGGCCAGCGACCGCGCCTTCCCGATATAGACCGGATCGCCCCGCGCGTTTTTGAAGATATAGATGCCCGGTTTTTCAGGCAGTTCGGCCGCGGCGTCCTTGAGGAGGTGGGGCATCGTTCGGTCCCTAGAGCTCCAGTTCGCTTTTTTTCAACCGGGCGATCTCGTCGCGCAACCCGGCCGCTTTTTCAAAATCCAGGTCCCGGGACGCCGCTTTCATTGCTTTTTCGAGTTCCTCGATTTTCCGCTTGCGGCGGAGAGGGGAGAGATAGATCGCCCGGTCCTCGGCGATCCGGGTATCATCGAAATAATCGCGGTCGGCCGCCGTCATTAGCCCTTCGTCGATCTGTTTCCGGATCGATTGCGGGGTGATGCCGTTTTCGGCGTTGTACTGCGCCTGGAGGGCCCGGCGGCGGTTGGTTTCGGCGACAGCCGCCTTGATTGAATCGGTGACGACATCGGCGTAGAGGATCGCCCGTCCTTCGACGTGCCTAGCGGCCCGGCCGAAGGTCTGGATCAGGGCCGTCGTGGACCGGAGAAATCCCTCCTTGTCGGCGTCGAGGACGGCGACGAGCGAAACCTCCGGAAGGTCCAACCCTTCGCGAAGCAGGTTTATTCCGACGAGGACGTCGAAGACGCCTTTCCGGAGGTCCCGAAGGAGGACGACCCGTTCGAGCGTTTCGATCTCGGCATGGAGAAAACGGACCCGGAGGCCGAGGTCATGGTAAAACCGGGTCAGGTCCTCGGCCATCTTTTTCGTCAGGGTCGTGACCAGGACGCGTTCGTTCCGAGCGGCCCGTTTTTCGATCTCCCCGCGGAGGTCCTCGACCTGGCCGGACACCGGCCGGATCTCGATCTCGGGGTCGACCAGCCCCGTCGGCCTGATGATCTGTTCGACGACGCGCTTCCGGGCCGCCTTGATTTCATAGGGCGCGGGCGTTGCCGAGACGTACAGAACCTGGTGGACGCGTTCCTCGTATTCGCGGAATTGGAGGGGCCGGTTGTCGAGCGCCGACGGCAAGCGAAAGCCGTGCTCGATCAAGGTTTCCTTGCGGGACCGGTCCCCGTGATACATGCCCCCGACTTGAGGAATCGTGACATGCGACTCATCGATGATCGTCAGGAAGTCGCGGGGAAAATAGTCCAGGAGCGTGTACGGCGGCTGGCCGGGTTTCCTTTGGCTGAGATAAAGCGAATAATTTTCGATCCCCGGGCAATAACCGAACTCCCGGAGCATGTCCAGGTCGAAGAGGGTCCGTTCCTCGAGGCGCTCCGCCTCCATCACCAGCCCCCGGGCCCGGAACTCGTCCACCCGTTGTTTCAGCTCCCGTTCGATCCCGGCGACGGAGCCGTCGAGAATGCTTTTGGGCGTGGAGAAAAACGTCCGGGGATGGATAACGATTTTCTTGAACTCGTTCCGGACGCGGCCGAGCAGGGGGTCAATGGAGGAAATCCGCCCGACCGCATCGCCGGCCAGTTCGATCCGGTAGGCGAAATCGGCATAGGCCGGGAAGACCTCGATGACGTCGCCGCGGACCCTGAATCCGCCGCGCTTGAAATCGGCTTCCTGGCGCTCGTACTGGATTTCGACGAGCGCCTGGATGACCCTTTTCCGGGGTCCGGGGTCCCCGACGGCCAGGGGAAAACTCATCGCATAATACGTTTCCGGGGCGCCGATCCCGTAGATGCAGGAGACCGAGGCAACAATGATCACGTCCCGGCGCTCGAACAGCCGGTTGGTCGCGTTCAACCGCATCCGGTCTATTTCGTCGTTGATCGTCACTTCCTTGGCGATGTACGTGTTGGAGGAGGGGATGTAGGCCTCGGGCTGGTAATAGTCGTAATAAGAAACGAAATACTCGACGGCGTTATTGGGAAAAAACCGCCGGAACTCCTGGTACAGTTGGGCGGCCAGGGTCTTGTTGTGGGAAATCACGAGAACCGGGCGTTGGGCCCGGGCGATGACGTTGGCGACCGTAAAGGTTTTGCCCGAGCCTGTCACGCCCATCAGGACCTGATGGGGAAGTCCCCGGTCGAGGCCCTCAGTCAATTCTTCGATCGCCCGGACCTGATCCCCTTTCGGGAAAC
>CAYSGA010000260.1:2789-3664 GCA_964430165.1 uncultured Eubacteriales bacterium | reverse complement strand
GGCATCTCGGCCGGCGGCAGCTCGTAGTCCACCAGGCCGGTGGCGATGGCGCTGCGCGGCATGCCGTCGTACTCGGTGGATAAGGGATTTTGGACCATGACCAGGCCGCCCTCGCCCTTGATGGCCCGCACTCCCTCGGTGCCGTCGCTGCCGGTTCCCGAGAGAATGATGCAGATGGCCCGCTCGTGCTGATCCTGGGCTAGGGAGCGAAAGAAAAAGTTTATCGGCAGCCGCCGGCCGCGGGGGGCGGAGACTTCCATCAGTTGGAGGGTGCCGCTTAAGAAGGCCATGTCGCGGTTGGGCGGGATGATGTAGACACAGTTGGGACGCACCGTCATTCCGTCCTTGACCTCGAAGACTCGCATACGGGTGTAGCGCCGGACGAGGTCGGCGAGGATGCTCTTGTGATCCGGGGCCAGGTGCTGCACCAGCACGAAGGCCATCCCGGGATCGGTGTCGGCGGGCATACCGGAGAAGAAGGCTTCAAAGGCCGCCAGCCCCCCGGCCGAAGCGCCGATGCCTACGATAAAAAAGTCCTTCTTCGGCTGTATTTCCGGGGGGGCGACCGGGCCGGCCGGCGCGGCCGCCGCCTTATTAAGCGCCTTCCCCTTGAGCGTCAATCGTTCGGCCTTCTTTTCGGATTTTGCTCTCTTTTTCGCTTTTTCGACCATGAAAGCTCTCCTTTCCCGGGCTTCCACTCGTAAGCTCTTGGTCGGCTAGATCCGTTTTCTCCTGCGCCTTACTCCGGCTTCCCTGCTCCCTTTCTCCTCACGAACCGGGACCGATGACTTACCCCCCCCCCCCCCCCCCCCCCCCCGGCCCCCCCGGGCCTGTGTAAAAGCGCCGGGGGGGCGGCATCTTTTTGCGGGAGTATC
>CAYSGA010000260.1:0-2779 GCA_964430165.1 uncultured Eubacteriales bacterium | reverse complement strand
CGGGCGAGTTTATAAAGCGTCGACTTCGGGATCTTAAGATAGACCGCCAGGTCCCCGATGGTCAGGATATTTCCGAATGATCTCTTCACGAAGGAACGGCCTTTCCCGGATCGCCGGTAAAATTGCAGCCACTCCCGCCTGTATGTCTGTAATTTACGGTTATTAATAGTTGTTGTCAATAGTTTTTGTGAATCAGACGAAAGATAAAGCTTTTTTTCTTGATATATCGAATTGGATTCTTTATATTTGCTTATGTGAATATGCGCATAATGGGAATTAATAAGGCCATGCGGCTCCGAAAACCTACGGTCTCTTTTCATCAAGAACGATAATCGATGGAAAGAGGGAGCAAGGGCTTGGGCGAAGGTTTGAGGATGGTGCTTGAGCCGAAAAGGAACACATGAACAATTATTTGAAAGTTCTAAAAGCTTTCACCGACGAAACGCGCCTACGGATCATCAATCTGCTTTATGAGCGCGAGCTATGCGTATGCGACATATGGGAAATTCTCGGCACAACCCAGACGAAAATATCGCGGCACCTGGCGCACTTAAAAAATGCCGATCTCGTGCGCGACAGAAAAATCGCTCAGTGGTCTTTCTATTCCCTCCACGGATCCGAAGTCTCGAAACTCGTCGATGAGCTCGTTCGCGGGGTATTAAGAGGGAGAGACGTTTATCAGAATGATTTGAATCTTCTCATGATAAAAACTGCGTCCGGAACGTGTCAAACGAATGTCGTTCTGAAAAGGAGAACGGGATGAAGATCATCGAAATTTACGAGCCGCCCTTATGCTGCCCGACCGGCATCTGCGGGCCTGCTCCGGATCCGAATCTGGCGGCTTTCCAGGACGCGATCCTGAAACTGAAAAAAGCCGGGCATTCCGTGGAGAGAATCGCCATCAACGAACTGCCCAAGCGGTTCATGAGTAATCCTCTCGTCAAGGGAATCCTTGATTCCGAGGGAAGGGGATCGCTGCCGATTACGCTCATCGGAGGAAAATTGGCCCTCAAAGGCCGATATCCGAAATATGAAGAACTTTTAAAAGAGGAGATCTAAATGCCGACCTATGAATATCTCTGCCGGCGGTGCGCTCATGTCTTTGAAAGGAAAATGACGGCTGATGAAAAAAAGAACACGACGGTGAGTTGCCCTCTATGCAAGTCCGAGGAGGTGCGCCAGCAATTCTTTGGAGTGAGCTTTTCGGGCAAGAAAAGCACGCGGGGAAACGCCTCGGGCGGGTGCTGCGGCGGCGGGCCCAGCTGTTGCGGTTAAGCGTCCCGTCGCTATCCGACGGAGAGACGATATGCCGCTAGATGAAAAGACAAAAGAACTCGTGGCCTTGGGCGCGTCCCTGGCCGGCATCAGCGTTCAGGCTGTGATCGCGAACAATGTGCTCGAGAACGGGGATAAGGGCTCGGATTTTTTCCATAGAAGATTCGGAAGGCAGCAGTACTATTTGGAAATTGCCAAGGGACTTTTCCAATTACCCGTCTTCAAGATCCCCATGTTCGATGATGAAATCATCGGACTGCCGAAATTGAAGCAGGTCGCGGAATCATTGTTCCAGAGGGAATGTTGTCCCGAAGGGGCGGGATGAGAGCCGATCGCCTTTACGGCAGCGGACAGGACGCCCGGGCCTTTGAAGATACGAGGAGACCGGGCGGCCTCGATATTAAGGAGAATTCCAGGACGACGATTGATGATTTAAAAGGCCGAAAACAATTAGTGTATCTTTCAGGAATCGAAAGAGGACGAATTCTCGACATGGGCATGGGCGATTGCGGTTGCATGTCTTTTTTTCTTGCTCAACAGGGTTTTGAAGTGATCGGGATTGATTCTTCGTCGACCGCCGTTCATAAGAGCCGAAAAGAAGCCGCCTCCGGAATTCGATGGCCGCCGATCGAATCGGTTTGACCAGACCGATCTAGCCGGGACTTTGATGAGCGGCGCGCTGACCGCGGCTAAGGCCTCCCCCCGAGTTGATGGCGAAGACTTCCCACCACGCCTCCCGCACGGGAACGGACAGGGTGGCCTGAAGACGGCGTAAGCTTCCAGGGCGGCTTTATCCGTCAGGAGTTGCCTTCCTGAACCCAGGCCTTGATCTCTTCGGGTCGCGGAATGCGGCCGGAGCTCTTGACCTTGCCGTTGATAACAAGGCCCGGGGTCGAAAGGATCCCATAAGCCATGATCTTTTTGATGTCGGTGACCTTTTCGACGTCGGCGGGGATGTTGAGTTCGGCCAGGACGTTTACCGTCCGCCTTTCGAGTTCCCCGCATCGGGAACATCCCGGTCCCAAAATTTTGATTTCCATGTTTGTCTCCTTGATCAGTATCTTCAAAACGCAAGCTGAGGCCCGCCAGCTTTCAACGAACGATTATGCCGAATATCATTCCCGTTACGGTGGCCATGGCGACGACGAGGAATATGTAGACGAGCGTCTTTTTTGCGCCCATGATCCTGCCGATGACGATCATGCTCGGAAGGGAGAGGGCCGGACCGGCCAGCAGAAGCGCCAAAGCCGGACCCTGGCCCATGCCCGAGCCGATTAGGCCCTGGAGAATGGGAACCTCGGTGAGAGTGGCGAAATACATCAGGGCGCCGGACACGGACGCGAACAGGTTCGCCCAGAAGCTGTTTCCGCCGACCAGCCCCGCGATGGCCGAGCCGGGGATGATCCCCTCGTGGCCGGGGCGTCCCAGGAGAAATCCGGCCAGCATCACGCCTCCCAAAAGAAGAGGTAGGATCTGCTTGGCGAAGATCCAGGTGGAAGAGGTC
>CAYSGA010000259.1:0-3673 GCA_964430165.1 uncultured Eubacteriales bacterium | reverse complement strand
CGGGCCGACCGCCCGGCCGGCGAATGGAACACCTTTTACCTCAAAATGGCCGGGGAGAGGGTGACCGTCGACCTTAACGGAGTCCGGGTCGTCGACGACGTCGTGATGGAAAATTATTGGGAGCGGGACAAGCCGATCTATCCCACCGGTCCGATCGAACTGCAGGCTCACAGCACGCCGCTGTTTTTCAAGAATATTTATCTCCGGGAGATACCGGCCGATTTGACTATTTCCGCTGACGGGATATGATAATAAAAATTCGAGGTTATAACGTTTATCATCCGAAACGGAGGAACACATGACTGATCCCAAGTCCACTCCCGAAAGCGGCCTGTCTCGGCGCGCTTTTCTCGGAACGGCGGCGACGGCGGCGGCCGGTTTCATGATCGTCCCCCGGAAAGTCCTCGGCGGCCCCGGCTACCAGGCGCCGAGCGACACGCTGAACATCGGCTGCGTCGCCGTCGGCGGCAAGGGATTTTCCGATGTCCAGGACGTCAGCTCCGAAAACATCGTCGCCCTCTGCGACGTGGACGATCAGAAAATGGCCGCGTTCCTGACCTCCGACGAGCATCCCTACGAAAAAAAGCTGAAATACGACAAGGCCGTCAAATACCGCGACTGGCGGAAAATGCTCGAAACGGAAAAGTCCTTGGACGCGATCACCGTCTCTACGCCCGACCACAACCATGCCGTCATCGCCATGGCCGCGATGAAAATAGGCAAGCACGTCTTCGTTCAAAAGCCGTTGACCCACACGATCAAGGAAGCGCGGCTGCTCGCGGAAGAAGCGAAAAAACGCAATCTGGTCACCCAGATGGGCAACCAGGGACACGCCAGGGAAGGCGCCCGCCTGATCTGCGAATGGATCTGGGACGGGGCGATCGGCGACGTGACCGAGGTCCATGTCTGGACCGACCGGCCGATCTGGCCGCAGGGGATCGACGCCCCGAAGGAAATCCCTTCCGTTCCGCCCAACCTCGATTGGGACGTCTGGCTGGGGCCGGCCCCGTGGCGCCCGTATCATCCGGCCCTGACCCATTTCGTCTGGCGCGGGTGGTTCGATTACGGCACGGGCGCGCTTGGCGACATGGGCGCCCATCTGATCGACCAGCCGTTCTGGGCTCTCAAGCTCGGCCACCCGCTGACCGTCCAGGCCAGTTCATCCCGGCCGACGCGGGATTCGTACCCGATCGCCGAAATGGTGACGTACCAGTTCCCGGAACGCGGCTCCATGCCGCCGGTCAAGATGTTCTGGTACGACGGCGGGTTGACCCCGACCCGGCCCCTTGTTTCGATCCTGGAGGACGGCCGGATGATGGGCGACGAGGACGGCGGCGGCGTGCTCTTCGTCGGCCAAAAAGGGATGATCATGTGCGGCACCTACGGGGACAACCCGCGCATCCTTCCGGAATCCCTGATGCAGTCCTACCCGCGCCCCGAAAAAACGATCCCCAGGTCTCCCGGCATCGCCGCGGAATGGATCGAGGCGATCAAGAAGGGAACGAAATCGACGACCGACATCCCGGCCTATGCCGGTCCGTTGACCGAAGTTATGCTGCTCGGAAACATCGCCATGCGTTTTCGGCAGTCCAAGACCATTCTCCAATGGGATCCGGTCAAAATGGAATTTCCCAACCTGCCCGAAGCCAACGCTTTTGTTCACAAGGAATATCGCCTCGGCTGGTCACTGTAAAAGAATAAGGGTCCGGACCGGACGGGGGGAGGAAAAGACCTTGCGCCCGGAGGGGCGTTTGTCCCCGGATTAAGGGAAAAGGAAATCGTCAATGGCTAAAGCTCTTGTCATCCTGGCGGTTTGCTCCGTCTTCGCCTGTCTGGCCGCCTATGCCCCGGCCCGGGACCGCAGGTCCGACCAACAAAAATGGTCGATCCACGACGAAACCCGGCCACAACCGCCGGTCGTTGAATTGGGGCCGGCCGGTCCTCCCGTCCCGTCCCCGTCAGACGCCGCCATTCTTTTCGACGGGCGGGACCTTTCGAAGTGGGTGACGGGCAAGGGCGAGCCGGCCGGATGGAAGGTGGAAAACGGCTATATGGAAGTCGTCGAGGGGACCGGTTCAATCCGGACGAGAGAAAGCTTCGGGGACTGTCAGCTTCATGTCGAGTGGGCGTCGCCCGCAAGAGTCGTTGGCGCGGGCCAGGGAAGGGGCAACAGCGGCGTCTTCCTGATGGATACCTACGAGGTTCAGGTTCTCGACTGTTATAACAACAAGACTTACCCGGACGGCATGACGGCGTCGATTTACGGGCAGTTTCCTCCCCTGGTCAACGCCTGCCGCAAACCGGGCGAATGGCAAACCTTCGATATCGTCTTTCACGCGCCCCGGTTCGGCGCCGGGGAAAAACTGCTCCATCCCGCCCTGATGACCGTTTTCCATAACGGGATTCTCGTCCACGACGACGTCGAATTGACCGGCCCGACGGCCCACAAGGCCAGGCCGCCTTATGAGGCCCATGCCGGGAAACTCCCGGTTTCCCTCCAGGACCACGGACACCCCGTCCGGTTCCGGAACATCTGGATTCGCGGCTTGTGACCGACGACCCGATGAACTCCCGTCTGAAGTCATTCCCCGGCGCGGCCGTCCTGCTCGTCTTTGCGGCGGCCTGTTTTGTTTTCGCCTTTGCCCAAAACCCGGCGGAAACTCCCGGCAAGCCCGGCGCCGGGAAGAAAGTCCTGATCGTCTGGGGCGGCTGGGACGCTCACGAGCCCAAACAATGTGTCGACATTTTCGCTCCCTGGCTCCGGGAACAGGGATTCGACGTCGAAATATCAAACGTGCTCGATTCCTATGCGGATGCGGGGAAGATGAAGTCCCTCGCCCTTATCGTTCAGGCCGTCACCATGGCTCAAATCACTCCGGAACAGGAGACGGGCCTGGAGGAGGCGGTGAAAAACGGGGTTGGGATCGCCGGCTGGCACGGCGGATTGGCCGACGCCTTCCGGAACAATCCCGAGTACGAATTCATGGTCGGAGGGTCTTGGGCCGCCCATCCCGGCGGGGTGTTCGATTACCGGGTGGAGATCAACAATCGTGGGGATCCGATCACCAGGGGGCTCTCGGACTTCGCCATGCATTCCGAGCAATACTACATGCTCGTCGATCCCAACGTCGAAGTTCTGGCCACGACGACCTTCCGGGGCCGATCCGCTCCCTGGATCGAAGGCGCGGTGGTTCCCGTCGTCTGGAAAAAAATGTACGGCCGGGGCCGGGTCTTCTATACATCGCTCGGCCACGCAGCCGCCGATTTCGACGTCCCGGAAGCGCGCGAAATCGTCAAGCGGGGATTGCTCTGGGCCGCTCGCGTTCCGGGAGCCGGGGAGGATCCCCGGCCGACGAACCCGTACGCCCCGCTCCTTAAGAAATAAATGCCATCCGATACCCAGGTCATTTATTCGATGGTGGGCGTCGGGCGGATCCATCCGCCCAACCGCCAGGTCCTCAAGGACATTTCCCTCGGCTTTTATTACGGCGCCAAAATCGGGGTGCTCGGGCTGAACGGCTCGGGCAAGTCGACCCTCCTTCGGATCATGGCCGGACTGGACCCGGATTACATCGGCGAAATCGCCCGGAGCAAGGGATATACCGTCGGCCTGCTCGAACAGGACCCGAAGATCGACCCCGGGAAAACCGTCATCGACATCGTGCGGGAGGGA
>CAYSGA010000258.1:0-3674 GCA_964430165.1 uncultured Eubacteriales bacterium | reverse complement strand
ATAACTAAGACGCGACAATGCCTGTAAAACACCCGCCTTTTCTTCACCGAGACCCGCCGCGGCCTTCGGGTTGACGGAAAGCTTTTCCCTCCGGCCCGGAGGGGGGCTTTTCCCGGCGGATGCCCGGGGAGAGGACGAAAGCGCGTCGGCGGGGACCGAGGACCTATCCCCCAAGCGAGCGGGTCTCCGGCAGACCGGAGAGACGGAAATTGAAAGGCGACTGAAGATCGCCCTTCAGTATACGGACGAATACGAAAAGGACAAGAGCCCGGAAACGCGGAAGAAAGCCGTCGAGGCCTTCAAGGAAGCGATCCGGATTGACGGGAAGGCCGCCTCGGAAAGGATCAAAGGGGAGTCCCCGACCGTCCGGTCGGTTTACTACGCCGCCGTCTTCGAGCTCAATCGGGAAAAAGGGAAGGAGAAGAAGGAAAAGGGCTGGTTCGCCAAGAACTGGGTCTGGCTGGTGCCGGCGGTGATTGGAGTTGCGGCGGGAATCGAGTACGCCGTCGGGGACCCGCTCCACATCTTCACCAAGAAAGAGGAGACGATTCCTCCTCCGCCCGCAGACGTGACCATAGCACTTGATGCTTATAATTCAATAGAAGGATTCCAGAAAGACTTGCCGGCCATAACAGTTAAAGAAGGCAGTGCAGTAGCTATAAAAATATCAGGTATGGGAGTGACAGGCGTTGATACTAAGTACATAGCAGTCTACAGCGAAGACTTCAAAACAAAAATATCCTTTGACAGCGATGGAGAAGCTAACTTCACAGCGCCAACAACAGATGTTAAGTACCACATGATAACTTTTGATGAGTTAGGAATTAATTCATTAGGACAGCAAGTCAGTTATGACTGGGTGAGCGATGCAAGCCTTCAGAATGGTAAAAGGAATCATGTTGTTTACAGAAGAGATTTTGATAGACAGACAATGGAAGAAAGAGTTTGGGGCGGGGAGCCTTTGCCTGAAATAGGAGGAAAAAACGGAGTGTTTGGCCAGCTGAATGATATTCTTAATGTTGGTTATACTGTTTGGGGTCATATTGACAGGCAGCCTACTGCCACAACAGGAGACTTCAGTTACGGAGCAGGCGACAGCGATGGAAATGATGGCTGGCATGCAGGGAGTTATATTACTGTGAATGTGGCAGGACCTCCACAAAGGACTTTCAAGCAACAACTTAGCACTGGTCCTGTTGAGATTGGCTTGAACTCAGGCAGGTTGCACGCTGGCTTCCACGGCAGGAACCTCGCCGTGAGGACGAATATGCGTCTGGGTGAAAGCGGACTTGAAAATTCCACCACTGCCGACTTCAACACGGGTCCGTTGAAAGGGGCCGTGGCGATGACTCTCTCGCCTCACCAGCAGGTTTATACGGCTCAGGCAAATTACTCCGCTGGAAAAGTCATCCTTGGAATGAGCGGGGGTTATGATGCTAGGGCCGGGATTGCCAATGTTTCCGCCAATATCGGAGCAAGCCTTGGCGAAGGCAATAATGTAATGTTCGGAGTGGCTGGAACGTCAGGGATGTTCGGCTTCAATGTCCAGGCAACACAGGCAATCAAAGACATCGGCACGGTAGGCTTCAGGGGCGTTTATACTAAGAATCAGTCGGCGGACTTCACTGCATTCGGCTTGGACGCACGGCTTGATAAAACACCCATAGGACCTGTCAGCATCATCAGCGATTACGCCAGAGCCGGTGATTACAAAGCCACCAGCGTGGGCATCGGAAAACCATTAGGGCCGGGGACGCTTAGCCTAAGCTTAGGCCAAAGAAGCGGAACGGCGACCTTCGTCGACTTCCGTTACTCCTGTTCCTGGAGTTTCTGAGAGGACCGCCCGGAATATTTTGGCGTTCAGAAATCGGAGACACAATACCAATTTTTTTATTATCCTGGAAGCAGCCGGAAAAATTCGGATCGCTTGACTTTGTCTCGGCCGCCCATATATAGTCCGGGGATAGCGGGAGACGCCGGTGCCGTCCCTTGCGGCCGGAACTTCCGGATTTTCGGAGGAGGAGAGACGATGCGTAAAACCATGATCCTGGTCCTGGCGGTCGGTCTGGTCGTCGGCTTGACGGCCTGCAAGAAAGGCGGGGAGGCGGCCGACTACGCCTCGCTGGGCAAATACGCTGAGGTCGGCCCGGTGATGGATAATTTCATCGGAGCCAACGAGAAGTTCGTCGAGGCGCTCGATAAGGCGGGCTCGGCGGACGAGGTGGCCGCGGCCCTGGACGCCGTGAGCGCGACGATGACCGAATTGGCTCCTAAAATGAAGGCGATCGGCGAGAAGTTCCCCGAGTTCAAGACCCAGGAAAATCCGCCGGCCGAGCTGAAGCCCTTCATGGACCGCATCGAAGCGATCATGGGCAAGCTGATGGGCGCGATGGGCAAGGCAGCCCCGTTCCTTCAGGATCCCAAGGTTGTCGCGGCCCAGGAGAGATATAACGCCGCGATGGCCCTGGTTCAATAATTCTCAGCGGGCCAGGAACCCCAGCACCTCGAAGTGCGGGGTGTGGGGAAAGAAATCCGCGGCGAAAATCCGGGCCGGCCTGTACCCGGACGCGGCCAGCCCCCGGATGTCCCGGGCGAAGGTCGCCGGGTTGCAGGACATGTAGATTAGGTTCGGCGCCCCGAGCGCCGGGATGAGGGCCAGTCCATCGGGGTGAAGCCCGTCCCGGGGCGGGTCACAAACGACGAGATCAACGCCGGAAAATGCGTCTTGCCGCAGGGTCTTTTCCACCAACCCGGGAATAAAGCGGACGTTTCCGAGGCCGTTCCGGGCGGCGTTGTCTTCGGCGTTTTGAATGTTCGCCGCCTCGGAATCAATGCCGACGACCTCCGCGACCGTCCGCCCGAGAAACAACTCGATCGCCCCCGTGCCGCAAAAGAGGCCGACCGCTTTTTTTGAACCGACTTCTTCCGCCCGGGCGGCTATTTTTTCGTAAAAGACGGCCGCTCCCCGCGGGTTGGGCTGGAAAAACGACCCCGGCCCGATCCGGAAACACAAGCCCGAAAGTTCCTCCTCGATCCCGGCCGCGCCCGAGAGAAGGGTCTTTTTTTCATACTCCACGAGGTCGGCCTCCCGATCGTTCTCGACGCGCCAGACGCTCCGGACGGCCGGGACGTCGGCGGTCAGCTTTTCCGCCCATTCCCGGACCCCGGGAATGTCTCCGCTCCGGGTCACGAGGATGGCCATCACTTCGCCCGTGCCCTTGGCCTCCCGGAGGACAAGGTTCCGGAAGAATCCCTTTTTCGACATCGGGTCAAAGCCCGGGCGGCCGTCGGATTCGGCGAACGCCGCGGCCGAGGGGAGGATGCGGTCGGCCGCCGGCCCGAAGAGGGGGCACGTCTGGAGGCCGACCGTCCGCTTGCGGGACTTTCCGAGCGGCAGCGACCGTTCCCGAAGGCCGAGGCGGAGGTCGCCGCCCGGCCCGGAAAAGGCGAACTCCATTTTATTCCGGTAGCCGAAGAGAGACGGTGAGGGCAAAAAAGGCTCGAAGACGCCAACCGCGCCCGGCGGGCCGTCCTTCTCGAGAACGCGGCGAAAGTAATTTTCCTTAAGTTCGATTTGTTTACCGTAGTCCAGGTTTTGGAAAGCGCATCCTCCGCACAGCCCGAAATGGGGGCAGGCGGCCGTCGTCCGCCAGGGCGACGGTTCGAGGAGTTTC
>CAYSGA010000257.1:0-3694 GCA_964430165.1 uncultured Eubacteriales bacterium | reverse complement strand
GTCGGGTTGAAGGACGGCCGGCCCGAAGCCCATCCCTCGCTCCCCGCCGACCCGGCCGAGCGACACAAATTTCTCGAACGGCTCGCCCGCGGCCTTTAATTCGGGGACAGGGCCCCTAAGGGGGGCGGCACTCACTCATTTCCCGAATTCCCCGCTTATTAAATTCGTGAAATCTGAAAAGACACCCCTGAGGTGGGCCGCGCTCACCCTATCCAGAAGATACTTAAGTCACTCATAACGCACAAGTTGAATGATGATAGACCTGTCTCCTCTGACAAGTGAGAAAACGACCGACGCCGGACGTCATTTCAATTGACCATGGAAAGACAAAACAAAGAGAGGAAAACGCCCATGAGGGAGCCGTTAGGGCGGGTTTTGGAAGCGTGGACAGCTGCCGGACGAAGTGATACCATCGCTTTAAAGGCGACGAACATGTCCAACACCTATACGGCAGTAACCAAACAAGATGGCGGCTGGTGGATCGGTTGGATCGAGGAAGTCCCCGGGGTAAACTGCCAGGAACGAACCCACGGGGAACTCCGCAAGAGTCTGAAATCAACTCTTATCGAAGCTCTCGAGTTCAACCGCAGGGAAGCCCTCAAAGCCGCTTCCGCCGGATATACCGAAGAACCAATCACTTTATGAAGCGGGCGTCGCTTCTCAAACATTTTCGCAAGCACGGGTGCGTCCTTATTCGTGAAGGAAGCCGCCACTCCTGGTGGGGAAATCCAGAAAAAAATTTACGGTCTTCGGTACCCCGGCATAATGAGATCGTGAATCAGCTCGCCCGGAAAATATGCAAAGATCTCGGGATTCCATTCAGCCAATAATTGGGAAACACGTATTGTGTCTCCAATTGCAGGTTCGAGGGCTTTCTGTTAAAATAACGGCATAGTTTTATCCCCAAGGAGCTCCGCCAATGTCCGGTCATTCCAAATGGGCGTCGATCAAGCATAAAAAAGGCGCCGCCGACGCCAAGCGCGGCAAAGTCTTCACCAAGATCATCCGTGAAATCGCCGTGGCTGCCCGAGCCGGCGGGGGCGATCCGGACAAAAACCCTCGACTGCGCAAGGCCATTCAGGACGCCAAGAACGCCAACATGCCGGCCGACAACGTCAAGCGGGCCATCCTGAAGGGTACCGGACAACTCGAGGGCGTCTCGTACGAGGAAGCCATCTTCGAAGGATACGGGCCGGGCGGCGTCGCTGTTTACCTCACCATCCTGACCGACAACCGCAACCGGACGGTCTCGGAAATCCGCCACATCTTCAGCAAGAACGGCGGCCAGATCGGGACGCAGGGCTGCGTCGCCTTTCGGTTCAAACGCGGCGGCACGATCGACATCGAAAAGGCCGCCGTCAACGAGGAAAAGCTCATGGACCTCGCCCTCAACGCCGGGGCCGAGGACATCACGGACGAAGGCGACGTGTGGGAAGTCATCACCACCGCCGACAAGTTTGACCAGGTCCTGGAAGAGATCAAGAAGGCCGGGATTGAAATCGTCGATTCCACCAACGGCTACATCCCCGAGGACTATACGAAGGTCGAGGGCAAGCAGGCCCATCAAACCCTCAAGCTCGTCGAGGAGCTCGAGGACCACGACGACGTCCAGACCGTCTCGGCCAACTTCGACATCTCGCCGGAGGACCTCGCCTCGTACGAAAATTCCTGATTTTCGTACGAGGCGCCCAGCCTATGAGGATTCTCGGGATCGACCCCAGCAGCGTCGCGACCGGCTACGGCCTCATCCAATCCGACGGAAACGATCATCTGGTCCTGGCCTACGGGGCGATCAAACCGTCCCGCAAGACCGCCCTTCCCGCCCGGCTCCTGGAAATCAAATCGGGGATCGACAAGCTGATTTCGGCTTACACGCCCGACGAAGTGGCGGTCGAAAATCCTTTTTTCGGGCTCAACATCAAGACGGCGATCACCCTGGGCCAGGTCCGCGGGGCGGTTCTCGTCGCCGTGGCCGCGGCCGCAACTCCCCTCTTCGAATACTCCCCTCTGGAAATCAAGAAAGCCGTGGTCGGTTACGGCCAGGCGGAAAAAATCCAGGTCGGGATCATGATCCGGACGCTTCTCCGAATCGACGACGAGGCCATGGAAGAGGACGCCGCCGACGCCCTGGCCTGCGCGTTCTGCCACCTCAACACGCGGCTGGCGCAAAAGAATCTCGAGGAAATGAAATTTTAATCCGGTACCAGGTTATCCATTTCCCGAATTCCGCCTCCCCCCGGCAGACACCGAAATGAGGAAACAGTAAACCTGGTACCGATTAAACCGCGAACCGGAATGTGATGATGTCCCCGTCCCGAACAACGTAATCCTTGCCCTCGAGCCGGAGCGTCCCGCGCGTCCGGCATTCCGGGATCGACTCGACGGCGATGAAATCGTCGTAAGGCACGACTTCCGCCCGGATGAACCCGCGCTCGATGTCGGAGTGGATCTCGCCTGCCGCGGCTAAGGCCTTGGTCCCGTCCCGGATCGTCCAGGCCTTGACCTCGTTCGGGCCGAAGGTGAAAAACGAAATCAGGCCCATCAGCCGGTACGTCTCGGCGATCAGCTTGTCCCGGGCCGGCCGCTCGATACCGTAATCCGCCAGAAACGCCTTGAGCTCCGCTTCGGGAAGCTCGCGCAGTTCCATTTCGATTTTGGCCGAAAGCCCGATGACGTCGGTGTTGGGCAGATTCGCCCACGGCGCAAACGGGGCCAGAACTTCGGCCTCGCGGCGGATGTCGTTCTCGTCCAGGTTGACCGCGATAAAGAGGGGTTTCTGGCTCAGGAACCGAAATCCTCGGATCAGGAGTTCCTCGTCCGGCTTGAATTCGTGGAGGCGGAGCGGGCGCTCCCCCTCCAGGTGGGCCCGGCAGGTTTTCAGGACGGCCAGCTCCCGGACGTCGTGGTCGTTTTTGTTAGCCGCGATCTGCTTTTCCAGCCGCTCGAACCGGTTCTCGATGACGGCCAGGTCGCTCAGGAGAAACTCGGTTTCCGCGTCCCGCAGGTCGCGGACTGGGTCGACGGACTCCCGGGGACGGGGGACTGCCGGGTCGGCGAAGCTCCGGACGACGAGCAACAAGGCGTCGGCCATCCGGAGTTTTCCCAGGGATTGCTCGGAGAAGCCGGTCTTTCGGGAATCGCCCGCGGCGACCCCGGCCAGTTCCATGAATTCGATCGTCGCCGGCGTCTTTTTTTTCGGTTTGAAGATTTCGGTCAGGCGGTCCACCCTCCCATCCGGGACCTTGACCACGGCCATCGGCTCCGCCCCTTTGGCCGCCGCGTCCGCCGGGGAAAGCCCCGTCAAGGCGGCGAAGAGCGTTGTTTTTCCGGAAAGCGGCGGGCCGACCAAACAAATTTTCACATTGAACTCTTTCTTTGAGAAAAATCAGACCAGAGGATATTTCAGAATACGGGTTTTCCCCGGCTTTTTCAAGGATTGACCGGAATTTCCATAAAGCTGCTGAGACCTCCCTCTAGCCGCGCCCTGGTTCCCAAAGGTCACGTAGGACGGCAAAGCCCAGGGCACCAGTCCCGTCTAGTAATCGGTACCGCTATTAGCGGCCGGCGCAGCTTTGATCCGACACGACCAGCCGGGTCACGTCAAAGCCCTTTTCCGCGCACCGGGAGACGATTTCCTTGTACAGGGTTTCGTCGATCCGTGGAGTACGGGCCAGGATCCATAGATAATCGCGGT
>CAYSGA010000256.1:0-3700 GCA_964430165.1 uncultured Eubacteriales bacterium | reverse complement strand
GGGTCAAGCCGTTCATGGACAGGCCGTTGGCCGAAAGCTCGGCCCGCAGGACCGGGTCGGCAAGCGTTCCTTCTAACGTCCCTTCGAGCCGGGCCCGGCCGACGATATCGGGAAGGCCGTCGAGAGGGCCGGCCAGGGCGGATGCGGCGGCGATCGCGCCGGCGAGGTCCGGGAAGGAGGCCCGGAATTCAGCTCGAAAGCTCCCGTCCCACCGCACTCGTCCGGATAGGGAAATCTCCGAGCCGGCGGCGCGAACGTCGGCCGGCGAAAAGTCAAATCCGTCCCGGGAGGCCGCGAATGTGAGGTCGCCGTCGAAGGGGAGAGTCGAAGGAGCCTTCGCCGCCGGGCGACCCGAGGAACGGAAAGAGGCCTGTCCGGAGGCCCGGATTGACTCGCGGCGAGGCTCCATCCAGGTCGCCGTAATTTTTCCCTGCGAGACGGAATCGAGCGCGGGAAAACCGGGGATGAAAGCGGGCAGGCGGGAAAGGTCAAGAGAGGCCCAGGAGACATCGAGGCGGGATTCGCCGCCGCCCGGCGGCAGGACCACGCCCCGGCCTTCGAACCGGGCGCCAGCCGCCGTCACGGTGAGTTCCTTCATCGTGAGAGCGTGCAGATCGCTTTCGACGGATAGCCGGAGGGTCGCCTCGGGATAGCCGTTCACGATCAGGCTGTCCGTATGAACGACAGCCGCGGCCCGCGAGACTTCGGGCGTTCCTTTCCAGGTTCCTTCGATCGCGAGCGAGCCGCTTGCCCGCGGGAGCTCGGGGAAAAGACGCGAGATTTCCTCCAGGCCCAGGGCGGACGAGATTTCCAGGTCGAGGGACGGGACCGACTGATAATCCCCGATCCGTCCCTTGACCTCCAGCGAGGAAAGGGCCGTGGTGAGGAGGATCCGTTCGACCTCGATCCGCCTCTCGTCGAGGACGAAATCGGCTTCGATCGTCCGGATATCGACCGGGTGGCCGGAGAGCGCGAGCCGGCCGCCGCGCGACCGCAAGGCGCCGCGATGGTCCTCTGACGAGGGGAGACGGCGGAGGTCGATGCGGAAATCGTCGAACGCAAGGGCGAAGATTCGGTCGGCCCCGCCGAAAGATAACGCGCCGTCGAGGACGGAGAACTTATCGATCTCAAAGGAAAACGGCTTGCGCGGCCCCGGCTTCGGCTCGACCGGTTGAGAGACGAGGGGGCTGGGCTCCGGCTGGAGTACGACGGCAGCGGAGGGGAGAGGTCCGGCTTCGGCGGGGAGCGAAGCTTCGAGGCGCGGACGCACGATTCGAGCCTCCCGAACCCGCAAGTCTCCCGTAAAAAGCGTCGACCAGGCCAAGTCCACGTAAAACTCCGCGGCCGAAAAGGCCCAGCCGGGGCTCGAGCTTCCCGGAACCGGCTTCACTCGGACGTCCCTAAGAGAAACGGAGAGACCGGCCAGGCGCAGGGTCGAGTCACCCGCGCTGATCGAGACGCCGAATTGGGCCCGGAGCTTGCCGTCGACGAACGCGAGAAGCCGGCCTTTGACCCAGGAGGTATCAGCCAGCAGGACAATCAGGAGAATAAAGGCGAGCGGCGCCCCGGCGATAATCAGGATCTTCCTTAACCGGCGCTTTCTCATCTTTCTTTTATTGTAATATCGCTTGGGAAGACCGTCAATTCCCACCGCTGTCACGAGGCCGCGGCCGCAGACACGTTAGTCATCAACAATAAGGATTACTCCGATAGGCAAAGTAAACCGGACCTTTGTGCCTTTTCCGCTAACGGGGACCATTAAAAAAGACGACCTTCATTCGACCGCCGACTTTCGGGCAGATCGTCGGGTCCACCTCACTCCAAGCCGGTCCGACACGGGATCTGCCTGATGAGTTTCGAGCGTTTGACACGGCCGGGCGGTTCGGATTATTTTAGCGGAGGCCTCGCAGCCTATCGATTCCCCGCGAAAGGACATCCCGCATGAGCGCAAAGTTTCGTCTCGGAATCATGATGTTTCTCCAGTACGCCATCTGGGGTTCCTGGGCCCCGGTGCTTTCGGCCTACCTCCAGAACAACCTCGGCTTCACCGGCGTCCAGCTGGGCCTCATCTTCAGCCTGCTTCCCCTGGCTACGATCATCTCGCCCTTCATCGGCGGCCAGTTCGCTGACCGGTGGTTCCCGACCCAGAAAGTGATCGCCGTCCTCCAACTCCTCGGCGGCATCATCCTCATCCTCATCGCCAACACGACCGCCTTCGGCCCGATGATGTGGCTGATGTTGTTCTATTCCCTCGTCTATGCCCCGACCCTGGCCCTGACGAATTCGATCGCCTTCGTCAATCTCAAGAACTCGGAGAAGGAATTCGGGGCCATCCGCGTCTGGGGGACGATCGGCTGGATCGCCGCCGGCTGGGCCCTGACCGGATGGCGCCTGATGGCTAGATCCCCGGAAGGCGTCGCCATGAAAGGAGACGTCCTCCTTCTGGCCGGCGTTTTTTCCCTCCTCATGGGCGTCTTCTCCTTCTTCCTCCCCCACACGCCGCCGAAGAAGGAAGGGGCTAAGCCCTGGGCCTTCCTCGAAGCCCTGAAGATGTTCAAGGATAAAAACTTCCTGATCTTCGCCATCATCTCCTTCGTGGTCGCCACGGAGCTTCAATTCTATTACGTCCTGACCTCGCCCTTCCTGACCTCGGCCAAAATCGGCGTCAGCCAGAAGTCCATTGGGGCGGTCATGACCATCGCCCAGGTCGCGGAAATCTTCGTCATGGCCTTCCTCCTCTCCTGGGCCCTGAAAAAATTCGGGATGCGGCGGACCCTGACCCTGGGCATCCTGGCCTGGCCCATCCGCTACATCATTTTCGTCATCGGCCAGCCGTCCTGGCTGGTCGTCGCCTCGCTGGCCCTTCACGGCTTCTGCTATGTCTTTTTCTTCACCGCGGCCTACATCTACGTCGACAACATCGCCCCGAAGGACATCCGGCACTCGGCCCAGGGCTTGATCGCGACGATCATCCTCGGCTTCGGCAACTTCGTCGGCAGCCTCTTCTGCGGCTGGATTCAAAATACGTTCACCACAACGACCGTCAACGCGGCCGGCGAGGCGGTTAAGGCCATCAACTGGCAAAAGACCTTCCTTGTCCCGACGGCCCTGACCATCCTCTGCCTGATCATATTCCTGGCCTTCTTCCGGGATAAGAAAGCCGCCGGGGAAACGGCCGCGGCCTGAGGAAAGAAGAAAGGAGAGCCGTCCATGTCCCATCACAAATCCAAAACAAACCTCGGCCTCGGCCTCATCGGGGGCGGGTTCATCGCCCGCTTCCACATTAAAAGCTTCGTCGGCGTCCGCGACGCCGACATCCTGGGCGTCTTCGATCCCGACGCGAAGCGGGCCCGGGAAGCCTGCGCCATGGCGAAATCGCTCGGCGTCGGCGAAGCCAAACCATATTCCTCAGTCACAGCCATGGCCGCCGATCCGGCCATCGGGGCCCTCTGGATCTGCGCGCCCAACTTCACCCGCGGCGAGGTCATGGAGGAAATCGCCGCGGTCGTTGTTTCCGGAAAGGCGGAGCTCGCCGGCGTGGCCTGCGAAAAGCCGCTTGGCCGCAACGTCAAGGAAGCGAAGAAGATGCTCGCCCTGGCCGAAAAAGCGCGTCTTCTCGACGGCTACCTCGAAAACCAGGTCTTCGCCCCGGCCGTCACCCGCGGCAAGGAGATCGTCTGGGCCCGGGGCGCGGCCATCG
>CAYSGA010000255.1:0-3722 GCA_964430165.1 uncultured Eubacteriales bacterium | reverse complement strand
CGGGGCGCTCCGCGGCCTGGGACTCGAAGATCGGGCCGACCTCATCGTCAGCAATCCGCCGTATGTGGCGGAGGGGGAATGGAAGAAGCTGGCCCGCGAAGTCCGCGATCACGAACCGCGCCGGGCGCTGGTTTCTGGCCCGACCGGGCTGGAAACAATCCGCCGGCTGGCCAATGGCGGACCGCGTTTTCTCAAAAAGAACGGCGTCCTTCTCGTGGAGTTCGGCGCCGATCAGGCCGCCGCCGTCCGCGGATTGTTCGGTCCGCCCTGGGCGAAGCGGGAAACGACGAAGGATTTTTCCGGGTGCCCCCGCGTGCTGGCCGCGTTTCTTTGAGCCCGGCTCCTATTTCTTCACTTTTCGGACAAGCCGGAAAAAATCCTCGGTGAAGGGAATTTGTTTTGTTGTCTCGTAACGTATTTTTTCCCATTCGCAAAGGTCGAGGGAGCAAAACGCCTCCACGGCCTTCGGGTCGAAATGCGTCCCGGAGCTCCGGATGATTTCCTTCCGGGCGCAATTCATGTCGCGGGATTTTCGGTAGGGCCGGTGGGCGGTGATGGCGTCCAGGGCGTCGGCCAAGGCGAAAATACGGGCTTCCCGGGGGATGTTCCCGGCGGCCAGGCCGCGGGGATAACCCGTGCCGTCGTAATGTTCGTGGTGGTAAAGGATGATGTTCCCGATTTCGGGGACGAGCTTGATTTCCCGGACCAAGCCATAGCCCAGGGAAGGATGGAGCCTGACTTTTTCCCATTCGGCCGTCGACAGGGGGTCGGGTTTGTTGAGAATCGCGTCGGGGATGGCGATTTTTCCGATATCGTGGAGGAGCGCGCCTTTGCGGAGGTTTTCGAGCTTTTCGTCATCCCGGTCGCCGAGCAGCCTGGCCAGCGCTTCGGTATATTTGGCCACGGTCTGGGAGTGGCCGAACGTTTCGATATCGCGGATGTCCATGGCGGTCATCAGGTTTTCGAGGGTCGCTTCGTAAATTTCCCCGAGTTCCCGGGTGTGCTGGTCGCTCCGGTTCCGCTCCAGTTTCAGCCGGCGCAGAGCCCGCGAAGCGAGGGTTCGGCGCATCTCGAGGCCTTTTTTTGCGATTTCGTTGCGGACGGCCGTGAAGATTCCGATGGGGTCGTCGGGGGAGGTGGCTCCGTCCAAACTTCCCGCGACGATCATCTCGACGGCGGCCCGGGGATCGGGCCCACGGGTTCCGGCGATGACCGAAAGATCCGGCCGGGCTTTTTTCAGCCCTGAAAGCAGCCGGGCGGCCGGTCCGTCCAACGGGCCGACGACGGCGATCAGAATGTCGGCTTCCGGGTCGTCCATGGCCTGCTGGGCCGCCTTGGCAAGCGACGAGGCGGCGATGACCTCCGCGGCCAGGGATTCCAGCAGGGTCGCCAGGTTCCGGCCGCGGGGAGCGTTTCCGTCATAGATGATGATTTTGCGTTTGGTCATGGACGCTGATCTTTATACCCTATTCCCGCAGTGCCATCAAGACGGGAAGCGCGTCCGGAGTCTCACCTCTAGAGGTGAGAAGGGTGAATTTAATATCCCCCAGGAAATCGTCGGGGGGGGTGATTGCGGCCCCCGGGTCCTTCGGTTACACTCAGGGGCGAAAAGGACGCGAGGAGCGATCCCCGGAAGCGGTCCGGGGAAGATCCTCTCCCAGCATCTAAGGAGATCGGCCATGAATAAAAAAATGAGCGTTCTCGACGAATCGAGTACCCTGATCTCGGAAATCGAGACCAATCTCGACAAAACCCTGGCCAAGCGACGGGAGGAAATCGAGCGGGAGCTCCAGGCGCGCATTCAACGGGAGAGGGAGGCGTCTGAACGAAAGTTGAGCGAGATCGAGGGGGAAATTGCCCGCGAACGGGAAACGCTCAATGATTACCGCGGCGCGATCACCACCTTCGAATCGGAACGGGACACCCTCCAGGACGAAATCAAGGCCCACCTCGATAAAAGCATCGGCTATCAGAAAGACATCGAACAGTTGACGGCCCTGACGCTGGAAGAACTCCGCCTGCTTTCAGACCTGACGGCCCGCCTGTCCACCCTCCGGGAGCGGACCGAATTGAAGGTTTCGGAGATCCGCACCCGGTTAAAAGACAAATACGGCCTCGTCACCGAACCGCTCGACACGAAGGAATCCGTAGACGTCGTCGTGAACCTGCAGCAGGAACTGTCCAAGCTCAAGAAGATCCAGGCGCTCCTCGCAACGGAGAATCCGCCCGCCGAGCCGGCTCCGCCGGCAGTTGCGGGGAACGCGATTCTCGAGCCCTTTCCGTCTTCTGCGCCGGAGAGCGAACCCCCGGCCGGGCCGGAAATGTCGTTCGTTCCTCCCGAGATGTCCGTCCCCGAAGCCGTCTCCGTCGAACCGGCTCCGGGCGAACTCAAGATGCCGGGAATCAACTTCTTCATCGAGGAATTCGTCCGGAAGGAAGGCGAGGCGCAGGCCGACGTGCCGATCGGGGACCTGCCCATCCCGAAATGGGAGATGCAGAAGACCCCCGAGCCGGTCCCCGTCGAGGAGGTCAATTTCCAGACCGTTTTCGAGACGCTGGAGAAGACCCGCAAGTCCGAACCGACCGATTACAACGGCGAAATCAGCTTTTTTAAAAACGGCGAGACGAAAATCCTCGACGGCGAGACGATCATCCGGGCCATGAGCCATATCGTCGACGACAGCCGGAGAATCTACCAGAAGCTCACCGGCACGGAATCTCCGAAGGACCAGTTTTTTCTGAAGCAGGACCTGATCAATCATCAGGAAATTCTCCGGAAAATCATCCTCCGCGGAGTCAAGCTCTGCGAGAAGGAAAACAACCGGCTTCCCCGCTACACGGAAGACGTTCTGAACGTCGACCTCTTGAAGGAAATTCTGGACAAGCTCAACCTGGACAACTGGAGCAATGAAGAGGAATTCAACGCCTTCGAAACCCGGACCTCCCGGATCAAGGACGCCTTCTACAAGCGGATCACCCCGCCGGCGTTCTATCTGAAATCCATCGTCCAGGAACTCGGCGTGTAACTTCCGACCCGGGGCCGACGAGGCCGCTTCCGGCCTGCCTCAGGCGAGGGGAGACCCCTTTTTCCCCAGGGCCGAGAAATAATCCTGCAGAACCTTCCGGTCGTCGGGCGTGAGGTCGCGAAAGCGCAGCCCGGTGTGGTAAAACGCCGATTGGGCCGAGGCTTTTTCCGAATGAACGACGTCGGCCCGGAACGGGTTGGCCCTCTGGCCGAGGATGATCATCAGCTCAAGGACGCGGTCCTTGGCCATCCGCATGTCCGAGGAAATTCTCGCCCCCCCCGCGCTCATGTCCACGGTTCCGAAGACGCGATGGCCGCCGTTTTCCTGGCAGAGACACAGCGTCGAGGTGAAAAATCGGGGATCCCGGCGTTTCTCGACGGCCGGCTTTTTGGCTATCGTGTTCAGAAGCGAGGTTTTGCTGATCACGGCCGATTTGTCGCGGACGTAGGCGCAGACGCGGTTTTTGAAGACACGCTTGCTGTCGACCATCCCCAGGGCGGCCTGTTGTTTCCCCTTGGCCTCGGCCAGGGCCAGTTCGGCCTCGGCCGTGAATTTCTTCAGGTCCAGCTTGGACAGGGCTAGGCCGATCTGTTCCGGGGGAAAAAGGGTGACCCCGAAGCTCATCGTCAAATTACGGCGGGGTTGAAATTCCTGGTGCTCGAAAAACCGGTCTTCGACCGCCTTCCGGATCCGTTC
>CAYSGA010000254.1:0-3728 GCA_964430165.1 uncultured Eubacteriales bacterium | reverse complement strand
TTGAGCGCCAACTCCATCGACGCTATGTCCAAGTCGTCAAAACAGGTTTTCATGGAGGCGAAAATATTATAAGGTATTCTCTCGGCATCCGTAAGAGGTCCGTTATGGAAGCGTTCGCCTGCCCGATCTGCCGCCGCCCTTACCCCGCCGACGTCCGCAGTCTGTTCTGTCCCGTCTGCGGCGACCCCCTACTTTCGGCCTTCGTCCCGAAGTCCCCGTCGATCCGCCGCCGGGAGCCGATGGGCGTCTCCCGCTATCTCGACTTCCTGCCCCTTCCGGAATTCGACCCGGCCCTCTCGCTCGGCGAAGGCGGCGCCCCGCTTCTGGTCCTCAACCGGTTGCGGGCCGAATTCCACACTCCCCCGCTTTTCGCCAAGAACGAAGCGATGAATCCCACGGGCAGCTTCAAGGACCGCGGGTCGGTTATCGCGATCCACGTGGCCAAATCCCTCGGGTTCGAAACGGTCGGAACGATTTCGACGGGGAACATGGCCGGTTCGACGGCCGCCTACGCGGCCAAGGCCGGACTCCGGAGCGTCATTTTCGTCAAGGACGACACTCCCAGGGAAAAAATCCTGGCCGCGGGCATCCACGGCGCGAACGTCATCAAGGTCCGGGGCGATTACGCCTCGCTGTTCGTGAAAAGCTTCGAGATCGGGCGGGTTCTCAGCTTTTACTTCATCAATTCCGTCGACCCCTACCGAATCGAAGGATATAAAGTCACTTCGTACGAAATTTACGAGCAGCTCGGCGGAAAAGCTCCCGACTACCTTTTCGTTCCGGTCAGCTCCGGCGGGCATCTCCTCGGCCTCCTGCGCGGTTTCCTGGACCTGAAACGGGCCGGCCTTATCCGGCGGGTGCCGCGCTTTGTCGGCGTCCAGGCCCGGGGATGCTCCCCGATCGCCCGGGCGTTCGCCCGGAGCCGGATGACGGTCGCTCCTGTGAGGAAGCCCCGGACGATCGCCCACGCCATCGCCAACCCCCAACCGCCCGGGGGGAAAGTCGTCCTCCGGATGTTGGCCGCAAACCGGGGCGCGATGGCGGCCGTCGGCGAAAACGAAATTCTCAAGGCCCAGCGCGCCTTGGCCGAATACGAAGGGATCTTCTGCGACCCGGCCTCGGCCACCGTGCTCGCCGCGTTCTTGAAAATGACGAAAAAAGGCTTGATCCCCCCGGGGGCTCGATCCGTGCTCGTCATCACGGGCTCCGGGTTGAAAACCCTCGGAGACGTGGACATGACTAAACTCCGGATCGCCGAGGCGGACCTTTCCGACCTGCCCCAGCTCATGGCGGCTTGGAAATAAAAGGCCCTCCGAGCCCCTGAGCCCTCATCGCACCACCCAGGCGCGGGCGACGCGAAAAACTTTTTGCAGTAAACAGAAGGAATTTTCAAGGCAATCGGATTTTTCGGGTTTAACTTTCCCCCTTTTTCCCGTATGATGGTGGGAGAACGAAAAGCGAGGAGGCACGCATGGCCAACCAGAATCCATTTCAGAATTGGGACGGGCAGTTGCCTAAACTTCCCAAGCTTCCCAAGAATCTCCTCTTGTACGTGGGTGCCGGAATCATCGTCATGTTCGTCCTGGCCGGGTCCTTCTACCAGGTCGCCCCGGATGAAATGGGCGTGATCCTCCGGTTCGGCAAGTTCGTCCGGACAAGCGACCCGGGGCTTCATTTCAAGTATCCCTTTGGCATCGAAGCCCTGACCAAGGTCCCGGTCCAGCGGCAGTTGAAGCTCGAGTTCGGCTTCCGGACCGTCCGGGCCGGCGTGAAAAGCGAATATTCCTCTTCCGCGGAGACCGAGGCGGAGGCGCTCATGCTGACCGGCGATCTCAACGTCGTCATTGCCGAGTGGATCGTCCAGTACAAGATCAAGGACGCCTACAATTTCCTCTTCAAGCTGCGCGACGCGGAGCAGACGTTCCGGGACATGAACGAAGCCGTCGTCCGCCGGGTCATCGGCGACAACGCCGTCGACGAGACGATCACGACCGGCCGGGCCCGGATTGCGGCCGAAGCCAAGGACGAGCTGCAAAAGCTCTGCGACCTCTACGAAATCGGCATCGACGTCAACCAGCTGATCTTCCAGGACGTCAACCCGCCCGACTTGGTTAAGCCCGCTTTCAACGAGGTCAACGAGGCCCTGCAGGAAAGGGAAAAGAAGATCAACGAGGCCTGGTCCGAGTACAACCAGGAAATCCCCAAGGCCAGGGGCGAGGCCGAGCAGGCGATCCGCGGGGCCGAAGGCTACGCCGCCGAGCGGGTGAACAACGCCCAGGGCGACGCCAGCCGTTTCACCTCGATCTACCGCGAATACGTCAAGGCGCCCTCGGTCACCCGCAAGCGTATGTACCTGGAGACCATGAACGAAGTCATGACGAAAATAACCAAAAAAGTCATCGCCGACGACAAGTTGAAATCCATCCTCCCTCTCCTTAACCTGAACGAGGAGGTGAAAAAATGAACACCCAGACGAAGCGCATCGTGTTGATCGGCGCGGCCTTGGTCCTCCTGGTCCTGCTCAGCGGCGCCGTCTATATCGTCAGCGAGACCAACCAGGTCGTCGTGACCCAGTTCGGCGACCCGATCGGCGGGACGGTCTCCCGTCCCGGCATCCACCTCAAGATGCCCTTCATCCAGAAGGCGAACTATTTCGAGAAACGCTGGCTCGCCTGGGACGGCGACCCGAACCAGATCCCGACCAGGGACAAAAAATACATCTGGGTCGACACCTACTGCCGCTGGCGGATCGCCGACCCGCTCGTCTTTTTCCAGCGGGTCAGGGACGAACGGAATGCCCAATCGCGCCTGGACGACATCGTCGACGGAGAGACCCGGAACATCATCGCCAAGTTCGACCTGATTGAAATTGTCCGGTCGACCAATCGGGATTTTGAGCTTTCGGAAGACGCCGCCCTGTTGGATTTATCCGAAGTCGCCGTCAAAATCGAGGCCGGCCGAGACAAACTGGCCGCGATCGTCCTGGAAAGTGCCTCCAGGATCACACCCGAATTCGGCGTCGAGCTCAAGGACGTCCGGATCAAGCGGGTGAACTACGTCGAGGAAGTCCAGGTAAAGGTTTTCGACCGGATGATCGCCGAACGGCAGCGAATCGCCTCCAAGTACCGCTCCGAAGGCGACGGGAAAAGCGCCGAAATCCGCGGCCAGAAGGAACGGGAGCTCAAAAAGATCCAGTCCGAAGCTTACAAAACAGCCCAGGAAATCAAGGGCAAGGCCGACGCCGAAGCGACGAAGATCTATGCCGCAGCCTACAACCTCGACCCCGAGTTCTACCAGTTCACGAAATCGCTCGAGACGTACCGGGTCAGCCTCCTCAAGGACACTTGGCTCCTCCTGACCACGGACAGCGAATTCCTGAAATACTTAAAAAGCTCGGGGATCAGGTAAAGGAGGGAGGCGTCACCGTGGGTTTTTCCACCGGGCGGAAATTTTTCCTCTGAGTCGTTCCCCGTGGTAATAAACCACGGGGACGACGAACAAGAGAAACAGCGTCGATGACGTGATGCCGCCGGCCGTGCAGAGCGCCAGCGACGACCAGATTTTCATTTTTCCCGATTCGGCCGGAAGCAGGAGCATCGGGAGAATTCCCAGTACGGTTGTCCCGGCGGTCATGAGGATCGGCCGGATCCGCTCCCGGGCGCCCTCGACCACCGCCTCAAGCAAGCCGAACCCCTGTTTCCGTTTCAGGTTGATGTGATCGACAAGCA